>JANMPG010000172.1:0-7090 GCA_031369745.1 Actinomycetes bacterium | reverse complement strand
GTCGACAACGAACCGTCGTATTGGCGCACGCCCGTCGTGCGCAGACTCAACGTCTCCACGGTGCCCGAGACCGTGCCGGCCGAGGTCGTCAGATCGACGATGTCGCCGACGTCGAACTGCCCCTCGACGAAGATGAAGAGTCCACTGATCGTGTCGCGAACGAGCGCCTGCGCCCCGAAACCGAGCGCGATGCCCGCGATGCCCGCCGAAGCCAGGATCGGCGTGATGTCCACACCGAGCGCCTTGAGCAACGTCAGGATCAATACGAACCACGCGACCACGACGACGATGCCGGAGATCAGACCGACGACCGTGGCGGTACGACGACGACGACGCCCCTCCGCGTCGTCGCCACCGGCCTTCGCACGCCCTCGGTAGCGCTTGACCCACCGCCGAGACACCACCGTGAACACGATCGCGATCGCGAACGTGACCGCGATCTCCCAGACGTGCGCGTCGAACCAGTCGTGGCTGAACGGCGCCGGGCTTTGCGCGAGCATCACGGCCAGGACCCTAGCAGCCGGTCCTCGGCCAACTCAGCCCATGGCCTCCTTGAGCGACCGCTCCACAAGCACCTGCACGAGCGCGCGTCGATACTCCGCCGAGCCGAAAGCGTCGTCGGGGGGTGCCGTGCCGTCGGCGGCCCGAGCCGACGCCGCAGCAAGATCCGCGCCGGCCGCGACGGCTTCCTCGACCCCGGTTGCGCGCAGCGGCGTCAAGCCCATGTTGGTCAGCGCGACGTGCACACCACCATTCGACCGGATCGCCGCGACGCCCACGAGCGCCCAGTCCTGTGCGCGCCGGTTGAACTTGAGGAAGCTCCACCCGCCGCTCGTCTTCGGCACACGGATCTCGGTCAAGATCTCGTTGGGCGCGAGCGCCGTTTCGAACAGTCCCGTGAAGAACGATGAGGCCGCAACGCTCCGTGTGACGCCGCCGGCTGCGGAGAGCACGAAGGTGGCGTCAAGGGCAAGCAGCACGGTGGGCAAGTCCGCGGCGGGGTCGCCGTGCGCCACCGAACCGCCGATCGTGCCGACGTGCCGCACCGCGGGGTCGCCGATCTGTGCAGCCGCATACGGCACGATCGGGCAGCCGGCCTGCAGCGCCTCGCTGTTCGCGACGTCGTGGTGGCGCGTCAGTGCGCCGATCGCGATCGCGTCGCCGTCTTCTCGCACGTAGGACAGGTCCGGCACCCGGCCGATGTCGACCAGGGTCGAGGGACGCGCGACACGAAGGCGCATCGCCGGCAACAAGGAATGGCCGCCGGCGAGCACCTTTGCGTCGGGGTCGGCCGACAGCGCCGCGATCGCTTCCGCGACGGAATCGGCGCGCACGTAGTCGAACGGCGCCGGGATCATGCCGCACCGCCTTTCGCGTCCTGGATCGCTCGCCAGACACGCTCCGGTGTCGCGGGCTTGTCGATGCTCGTCACGCCGAGGTGCGACACCGCATCGATCACCGCGTTCACGATGGCGGGTGGAGAGGCGATCGTGCCGGCCTCGCCGATCCCCTTCACGCCGAGCGCGTTGGTCGTGGACGGCGTGACGGTGCGGTCCAGCAGCATCTCGGGGATCTCGGAGGCCGATGGCACGAGGTATTGCGTCATGTTCGACGACGCCAGGTTGCCCAACTCGTCATAGATGGCCTCCTCGTACAGGGCCTCGGCGACGCCCTGGGCGACGCCGCCGTGCACCTGGCCGTCGACGATCATCGGGTTGATCACGTTGCCGCAATCGTCGACCGCCACGTAGCGGACGATCGCCGTCTTGCCGGTAGCCGTGTCGACTTCGACCACGCAGATATGCGTGCCGCCCGGCCACGTGAAGTTCGGCGGGTCATAGACCGCCGTGCCCTCAAGCATGGGCTCGACGCCGGCCGGCAGCGAGTGCGCGTGCCACGCCGACGTCGCGATATCTGGGATCGTGCGCGCCTTGTCGGGCGCACCTTTCACCCGGAAAGCGCCGTCGGTCCAGTCGAGGTCGTCTTCGGCCACCTCCAGCTCGTGAGCCGCGATCTTCCGCGCCTTGGCGCGGACCTTCTCGACGGCCAAGCGGATCGCCTCGCCGCCGACCGACACCGAACGCGAGCCGTACGTGTCCATACCGATCCGCGACACCGACGTATCGCCGTGCAGCACTTCGACATCGTCGGGCGTGACGCCCAGACCATCGGCCACGATCTGCGCCCAGGCGGTCTCGTGACCCTGCCCGTGTGGCGACGTGCCCGTGCGAACGACGACTTTGCCGAACGGACGGCATTCGATCTCGGCGCCGTCCCAGCCGCCGGCGACGTATCGGAGCGCGCCCAGGATGCTGGACGGCGCCAAGCCGCACATCTCGATGTAGGTGCACACGCCGATGCCGAGCTGGTTGATGTCGCCGGAGTCCCGGCGCGTGGCCTGCTCCTTGCGGAACTGCGTGTAGTCGGCCAGTTCCATAGCGCGATCCAGCGCGGGCTCATAGTTGCCGGAGTCGACGCTCAAGCCGCAGATGAACGGCGTCGCCTCGTCGAACGGCGCATGCAGGTTCTTGCGTCGCACCTCGGTCGGGTCCATGCCGATGCGACGGGCGAACGCGTCGACCAGCCGCTCAACGACGAACGTCGCTTCGGGCCGACCGGCGCCGCGGTATGCGTCGGTGGGCGTGGCATTCGTCATCACACCCGTGAACTCGAACCAGTACGACCCGATGTCGTACGGACCCATGTAGACCCACCCGCCCAGCTCGGGGATCCCGGGTGTGAGCAGCTGGTAGTACGCCCCCATATCGGCGAGCTCGACGAACTTCATGCCCAGGATCTTGCCGTCCTCGGTGCCTGCCAGGGTGCAGTCGTGCAGCGTGCCACGGCCGTGGATCGTCGCCACGTAGTTCTCCGAGCGCGTTTCGATCCATTTCACGGGGCGGTTGAGCTTGCGGGCGAGCGCCAGCGCCAGCGATTCTTCGGCGTAGACGTTGAGCTTGGATCCGAACCCGCCGCCGACGTCCGGCGCGATGATCCGCAGCTTGTTCTGGGGGATCCCGGTGACCAGCGAGTGCCCGACCCGCGCGATATGCGGGATCTGCGTCGCCGAGACGAGGGTGAACTCGCCGGCGGCGGGGCTTCCGTACGCCAGGCAGCCGCGTGTCTCCATCGCGTTAGGGATCAAACGAGGCTGCGTGTATCGCTCCTGCACGATGACCGGGGCGTTCGTGAAGACCTCTTGATCCCCGGCGCCACCGTGATTCCAATGCACGACGTTGTTCGTGCCGAGATCCTCGTGAACCACCGACCGGTCACTCGCCGCATCCTCGAGATCGCGCACCGCGGGCAGCGCCGTCGCGGCGACGACCACCGCCTCGGCAGCGTCCTCAGCCTGTCCGCGCGTGTCGGCGACGACGACGGCGACGGCGTCGCCACCGAAGCGGATCTTGTCGCCGGTCAGCGGCCAGTGCACCGGCATCTTGATGTCCTCGGTGATCGGCCACACCATCGGCAGGCTGCCGGCCCATTCGCCCTGCAGGTCCGCCGCGGTGAACACGGCGAGCACACCCGGCATCGCGGCCGCCGCGGCCGTGTCGATGGAATCGATCGTCGCGTGCACGTAGGGCGGTCTCACGAGCGCCATCCACACCATCCCGGCCATCGACTGGTTGTCGATGAAGCTGCCCTGACCGGCCAGCAACTTCGCGTCTTCCTTGCGCAGCAGGGGCTGTCCGATGTATTGCTCGGTGGTCGCCATGATCGCCCCCTACCCCTTCGTCGCCATCTGGCCGGCGGCGTCCAGGATCGACGCCACGATGTTCTGGTAACCGGTGCAGCGGCAGAGATTCCCCTCGAGTGACTCGCGAACCTCTTCTTGCGTTGGGCTCGGGTTCTCGTTGAGGTAGCTCGCCGCGGCCATGATCATGCCGGGCGTGCAGTAACCGCATTGCAGGCCGTGATTGCGGTGGAACGCGTCCTGCAGCGGGTGCATCGGGCCGCCCGTTTCGGCCATCCCTTCGATCGTCGTGACCTCGCGACCGTCGGCCTGGACGGCCAGCAGTGTGCACGACTTCACCGCCTCACCATCGAGGTGGACCGTGCAGGTCCCACACGACGATGTGTCGCAACCTACGTTCGTGCCGACGAGACCAAGCTGTTCTCGGATGAAGTACACGAGCAACGTGCGAGGCTCGACGTCTGCCGCGTGCGTCGTTCGGTTGACGGTCACAGAGATCTGCGTCACTGGGAACCCTCCTTCAGCTGCGTGGTCAGGCTCAGCGGTGACACCGCAGCGTAGTACCGAGGGCGATTTCGAGCGAATCGGAGAGCCGGCCCGGGACTACCAGCTCGGCCGGTCGGCGGCGAGGGCCGCCATGCCGGTGCACGTCGAGCCCGTCCCGTAGCGCGTCACTCCTGCGGGCGTGACTGCGACCCAAAAGCAGTTGTCGTTCGCGCCGTGCACGGCGGCGGCCCACCCGGCGGCGCCGGTGTAGACGCTGATGACCGACGGAGCCGTGGACGGGCCGTCGACGAACAACAGCTCGGGGTTGACCGCACTGAGCTCGGCGGGCCGTGCCGAATCGTATGAAGAGGTCGACGCGAGACGGCCCGCGATCCCAAGGGCCGTGGCTGCGGCGTCACGAGCTTGCGCGTTCAGCAGGGCGGACGCTTTCCCGGTAGCGGCGTGCGAGCCGTCGATCGACACGTCCACCGCCGCTGCCTGCTCCGCTGCCGCCAACGCTTCGGCGTGCTGTTGCGCGTTCTCGCGCGCGACAACCATGGCTCGTCGAGCGTCGGCGGCGCGCTGCTGACCCGCGACGAAAATCGCGAAGCCCACGATCAGCACGAGCGCGATCGTCGCCATGACGGTCATGCGCACGGCGAACGGTGTGATCCGCCGCGTCCGTGGCATCTGCGCGGCGACAAGACTGAAGGCCTCATCCATCCCGCGGGAGGTATCGGACGGTTGGTGTGCGAGGTGTAGTCGGGCGCGATTAGGTGGTGCTCACCACGCGGCGCCCGAGGCGTCGAGCGCAGCCTCGCCCGTGCACGTCGAGCCGGTTCCGTATGTCGTGCCCGTCGCGCTCACGTGGGCGTACAGGCAGGTCCCCGACGCCGAAAGAACCGCCAGGCCCACGCCTGAGGAGTCAGATATCACGCTGACCGAGTTCGGGCCCGTCGAGGCCGCGGCCGAGTAGGAGAACGCCGGCTCGAACGCCTTGAGCGACTGCGGGGTCACCGCATCGAACGAACCACCCTGCGCGAAGAGCATCTGCACGCCCGAGACGGCCTGCGTGCCTGTGAGCTTCGCCTGCGCGTCCTGTGCGTTACCGATCTGATCGACGACCCGCTGTTGGTCAGAGGCGATCTCATTGCCCGCGCTGCCCATGAAGTGGAGGAACCCCCAGACCAAGATGGCGAGCCCCACCAGCGCGGCCCCGCCAAGGATGTAGCGACTCCGTTCGAACGAGGCGCCTCCACGCTCCTTGCCGGCGGGCGCGTGCTTCGGCGCGGGCGCAGGCGTCCGCACAGACCGGGTCCGCGTCTTCGCGGGCTCGCCGAAGGAGAAGGAATCGTCCATTCCTGCAGGTATCGGCCCTGACAGGGCCACACCTGAGCCGGCCGAAACGGGCCCATATGAACCCGGCTGGCGGGATACCATCCACGCGTGAGCGAGATCACGGATGTGCTGCAGGCGATCGAGGCCTTGTCCGCACAGGGTCAGAAGATGGCCCTGGCCACGATCGTGGCCGTGCGCGGCTCCACATACCGGCGGCCGGGCGCCCGATTGCTGGTGCCCGAGGAAGGAGCGCCGATCGGCAACATCAGCGGCGGCTGCCTCGAGGGCGACGTCGCGGATCTCGCCCGCATCGTGATGCAAGAGGGCACCGCCCGCCTCGCCGGGTGGGACCTGACCGCAGACGACGACGACGTGTGGGGGCTCGGCCTGGGATGCAACGGGGCGATCGAGGTGTTCATCGAGCCCGCGGAGCGAGCCGCCGCCGTGACCCAGGCGCTCCGCACGGCCCTGGATGAGGAGCGGCCGATCTGCGTCGTCACCGCGCTTGCATCCGAAGCTCCGGGGTTGGTCGCCCCGGGTGCGCGCCTCGTCGTTCGTCCCGAGGGTCCGGTCGCAGGATCGCTCGGCCACGCCGAAGTCGATGCGGAAGCCATCGTCGGCGCGCGGGAGCAACTCGCGATCGGGCGCTCGGAGATCCGTACCTTCGTCCACGGTGTGCGCGCGTTCGTCGAGGTGCTTGAGCCACCGCTTCGGCTCGTGATCTGTGGCGCCGGGCACGACGCCATCCCGCTCGTGCATGCCGCGGCGGGGATGGGCTGGCGGACCGTCGTCGTCGACGATCGGCCGGCCTTCCTCACGCACGAGCGTTTCCCGGACGCAGCGGCGTTCGTTCACGTCGGCGAGCCGGGGCATGTCGACGAGGCGGCGCCGCTGGACGAGCGCTCGTTCGTCGTCGTGATGACGCATAACTTCCTGCGCGACCGCGACTACTTGCGGGGCCTGCTTCGATCGGATGCCGGCTACATCGCGATGCTCGGCCCGGCGGCGCGCACCCAGCGGATCGTGATGGACCTCACTGGAGACGGCGTCGAGATCGGTGACGATGATCACGCCAGGATCCACGGTCCCGCCGGTCTGGATCTGGGCGCGGAAGGGCCCGACGAGATCGCACAAGCGATCGTTGCCGAGATCGTGGCGGTGCGTCACGCGCGCGCCGGCGGCTTCCTTCGAGAGCGCCCCGGACCGATCCACGATCGCCCCCGCCCCGGCACGGAAGCGATGTAAGACGGGTAGGCTCACCGCATGCTGATCCAAAACGACTTCACGGTTCCGCGGCCGGTGAGCGAGGTGTGGAGCTACCTGTTGGACGTCGAGAAGGTCGCGCCGTGCATGCCGGGGGCCGAGCTGACCGAGACGGTCGACGAGCGCAATTGGAAGGGCAAGCTCAACATGAAGTTCGGGCCGGTCTCGATGTCGTTCGCCGGCACGGTAGCCATGGAGGAGCGCGACGACGACGCACACCGCGTGACGCTGCACGCCAAGGGCATGGAGCAGCGCGGTAAGGGCGCGGCCAACGCCACCGTCACCTCGTGGATGGAGCCCGCCGAT
>JANMPG010000119.1:0-25862 GCA_031369745.1 Actinomycetes bacterium | reverse complement strand
CACCGCGAGGACCTCAATCCCATCGAGCAGGCCGAGGCCTTCAAGGCCCTGCTCGGCGAGCTCGGTCTGAAGCAAGAGGATCTCGCAGACAGGGTCGGTGTGTCGCGGTCACACATCGCAAACACGATCCGACTGCTCGGGTTGCCGCTGGACGTTCAACAGTTGCTTACCGATGACAAGATCTCCGCGGGTCACGCGCGCGCACTCCTGTCGCTCGGCGATGGCGACGCGATGTCGTCCCTGGCCTTGCGGATCGCCGCTGAGGATCTGTCGGTCCGTCAAACCGAAGAGGCCGTCCGTCGGTTCGTGGAAGCGCCGTCGGCGGGTTCGGACGGGCCGGTCAAGGTGAAAACCGACCCGGCGGCGGCGGATAGCAGCCTCGCGGAGGTTGAGGAGATCTTGTCCGAACAGCTCGCCACGAGGGTGTCGATCCAGATGGGAGCCAAACGAGGGCGCGTCGTGATCGAGTTCGGTTCCGCCGACGACCTCGAGCGGATCGTGTCTGAGATCATCGGATCCGGACCCGGCTTAGCCCCCGACTAGGGGCGGGGCGGCGTGCTATCCCTCCCGCGGTACGGGTGACGCCGTCACACCGAAGATCGCCACGCCCCGTGCGATCTCGGTCATTATCTGGTCCGTGGTCTGCGAGCTCAGCCCCTCAGCCAGGCCGAGCGCCCAGACCCCGCAACCCTTCGGGTCGTTCGCGAGTACCGCAACCGCCTGTCGATCCCACAGTCCCGTGATCGCTCGTGTCTTCGGCGCGCCCGGGTCATGGGGAAGGTCGACGTCGACCAGGGCTTCCGAGACGGGCGTGCACGACACGTCGTAGGAGATGTCACCGATAGAGACCGAAGGGACGAGCGAGTGCCGGGGTAGTGGTTGCGTTGGTGAAGGAGTTACGGGGCCTGATCCCCGGGTGCAAGAAAGGCTCAGGGCGAGGACAAGCGCCCCCCCCGCAGACGCCTTCGAATCTCTACGCACGATCCATGACCGTTTGTATGATGCGATCGCACATTTGAACGAACGACATGCCGGCGGCACGCGCCGCCATGGGCAACAGGGACGTCTCGGTCATCCCCGGCGAGATATTCACCTCGAGCACCATAGGGCCGTTCTCCCGGTCCACGATGGCATCAACCCGTGCGACGTCGCGAGACCCAAGCGCGATCGTCGCTCGGTCTGCGGCGAGCCCAACAGCGTCGGCGGCCGCGGGATCCAGCCGAGCTGGCGTGTAGTAGTCGGTCGCCCCCGCTGTGTACCGGGCACCGTAGTCATACACGCCATCCTTGGGCACGATCTCCACCAGCGGAAGGGCTTCGAGTGGGCGACCCAGGCAAGACGCGGCCACCTCAACGCCGGAAACCCTCGCCTCGACGATCGCCGCATCGCTGAACGACAGCGCGCCCATCACCGCGCCTGCCAGGTCCCGCTCGCTCTCCACCGAACTCACGCCCAGCGCTGAGCCGCTCCTTGAAGGTTTGACGACGCACGGAAGTCCCACCCGCTCCAGCGCGGCCCCGAGCGCGGCCCCGGCGCCGAGATCGCGGAGGGCCCAAGCCTCGATCACGACCCAGTCGGGTGTTGGTACGCCGGCGCGCCGCAGCGCGTCTTTCGCAAGTACCTTGTCGAACGTGATCTCGCAATCGAATGCGGCGGTGCCCGTGTAGGGGATCTGCAGGAGGTCCAAGAGGCGTTGGACGGTCCCATCCTCACCTTCCTTGCCGTGCAAGGCTAGCCAGCACAGATCGGGTGGTCGTTCGCGCAGTGCCTCAACGAGCTTCACGTCGACAGGATCGATGAGCCATGCTTCGTGGCCGAGCTCGATGAGTGATGTCATCACACGATGACCCCCGCGAAGCGACACGTCGCGCTCTGGGGTCCGACCTCCGGCGAGCACGGCGATCTTCATCTCACTCATCCCGACAGGCTCCGAAAGAGCTGCTCTTCCTCGTGCAGAAGCGTCCCCAGCCGCGCGACGCCCTCGCGGATGTCGTCCGGCGTCGGAAAGCAAAACGCCAAGCGCATCCTGTCGGCTCCTCGTCCGTCCGGGTAGAAGGCGGTGCCGGGCACGTAGGCGACGCGCCGCTCGACGGCCGCCGTCAGCAGCGCCTTGGAATCGAGCCACTCGGGCAGCGTGACCCACACGTAGAACCCTCCCGCAGGGTGGGTCCAAGCAGCGCTGTCGGGGAAGTGCTCGTCCAAGGCGTCGAGCATCGCGTCTCGACGTGATCGATAAACGTCGATCAACCCGGTAAGCGTTCCACGCCAACGAGTCTCGTCTGAGAACCATCGCTCGGTGATCAGCATGTTCAGGCTCGATCCGCACAGATCCGCGGACTCCTTGGCCAGGATCAGCCGCTGGATGACCGATGGCTCGGCTAGCGCCCAGCCCACGCGAACGCCGGGGGCAAAGGTCTTCGAAACAGTGCCGAGATAGATGACGTTGTCGGGGTCCAGACTCCGCAGGCATGGCTCCGGTTGGCCCTCGAACCGAAGCAGGCCATAGGGGTTGTCCTCGATGATGGGGATGCTCGCCTCGCGACAAAGCGCAACGAGTCGCTCGCGCCTGTCGTATGACATGGTCACACCCGCTGGATTTCCGAAGTTCGGGACCGTATAGACGAACTTCGGGCGCTCGCTGCGTATCAGAGCCTGCTCCAGCTGGTCGACGATCATGCCGTCGTCGTCGGTCTCGATCGTCAGGTACCGCGGCTGGTAGGCGCCGAAGGCCGTCAGCGCGCCCACGTAGGCGGGCGCCTCCACAGCGATCAGATCGCCGGGGTCGATGAAGATCTTGCCGATCAGATCGAGCGCCTGCTGCGCGCCCGTCGTCACCACGATGTCCTCCGGGTCTGCGACGATGCCCTCCTCGGCCATCAGCATCGTGAGCCGTTCCCGCAGGCCGGGTACGCCCTGTCCTCCCCCGTACTGCAGGGCGGTGTCGCCCATCTCGGACAGGACTTCGCGCGCGACCTCGATGACCGCTTCGTTCGCGAGAGCCTGCACGTACGGCATCCCACCGGCCAAAGACACGACCTCCGGGCGTGACGCGACCGCGAAGAGCGCGCGCACCTCAGAAGCCGTCATGCCGGCAGCACGCGCGGCGTAATGGTCGACGAAACGATCGATCGAGAATTCAGCCATGGATGACGGATGGGTGGGGAAAGCGTCAGCCTAGCAGCGGCTCACGCGAGACTTCCCGGCGGGGCGGGGGGTGTGGGGTTGTGCATGCTCATCCGCCCCCGAGCGGCGACGGCTCCACCCGGTGGCCGCCCGACGATCAGGTAGATGACTGCCCCGATGCCTTGCGCGAGAACGATGACCAGCACCCATACCAGTTGCGTCCCGGTCTTGAACGAGGCGTCGTCGGGCATGCGAACCACATCGACCAGCGAGTAGACGAACAGCACGAGGCCCCCAACGACGAACACCAAGAAGAACAGGAAGAACCCGCTGCCCACCATCCACCCCATCACAGCACCTCCGGTAGCACGTGTGTGGCGACCAACTCCACCATGTCTGCGTCGTCGTACAACTCGTGGTTCAAGAACACACGCTCGACGCCGGCCGCCGAGTACTCGAGCAGGCGGTTGATCGCGCGCCGCGGTGTACCGACGATGCAGTCGTTCTCGATGTCGGCTCGATATGCGTCGAATGGGCCGGCAACAGGATCGAGCGAGTGCGCCCGTCGCAGCTTGTCGAGGTACTCGGCCTCGGTGCGCCCCACGAACATCCAGGTCATCAGCGATGTGACGAGTGCGTTCGGGTCGCGGCCCGCCTCCTGCACGCCCGCGCGAGCCCGAGCGAATCGCGCCGCAACCTGCTCGGGTGTGCCTCCGACGGTGTTGAATTCGTCCGCGTAGGTGCCAACGAGCGCCTGCATGCGCGGACCGACCGTCGTGCCGCCAAGGATCAGGGGCGGCCGAGGTCGCTGGATAGGCTGCGGCATCGGATCCACCTCTTCGAGTCGATAGTGTTTGCCGTGGAACGAGAACGCACTCTCGGTGAGGAGCCCGTGGACGATCGGCACCTGTTCTTCAAGGCGCTCCCATCGTCCGTTCAGGTCGTAGAAGGGCAAGCCGAAGCGCGTGTGCTCTTCTTCCCACCAACCCGCGCCCATGCCGATCTCGACACGACCGCCGCTGATCAGATCGACCGTCAGCGCGGCCTTGGCGAGCACTGCGGGTTCACGGAACGTCACGGGCGAAACGAGCGTGCCGAGGCGAAGGGTGGTCGTGCGCTCGGCGAGGGCGCCGAGCACGGTCCACGCGTCGGTTGCGCCGATGCCGGATACGCCGCGGGCACTGAAGTAGTGGTCGGACCGGAACAGTCCCTCGAGGCCGCAGCGCTCGGCGATATCGGCGAGGTTGCACCAGTCATCCCACGTCAAGCCCTGCTGTCCTTCGATCATCAAACAAGCGCGCATCCGGCTACCCTAACGGTCGATGGACGAGCATTCCGAGGGCGCCTCGAAGGTCGGCGCCGCGTTCTTGACCGAGCAGCAGCGGGGCTTGCGCGCCGCCGTGCTCGGGGCCGCCTTCGGTGTCTTGCTGGCGTTGATGGGTCGGCGTCGCTAGCCCTCGAAGAACCGACGCACACCTTCCGCGATCGCCCTGCCGCCCCCGGTGGCTGCAGTGGGTGTACCCAGAAGAGCTGCTTCGACCTGCACTGCAGGCATCCGGGTCTCGCGCAACATCGAAGCCGTCAGACGCTGCAGCCGTCCGCGATGGCGGACTTCTCGTTCGAGCTCATCCAAGATCAACTCCGCGAGGTGCATGCCGGCGGGCGAGTAGGTCGCCCGGGATCCGTAGTACGAGCACGTCGGTCCGGTGTTGTTCGAGGCGTCCTCGTCGACGTGAAGCGAGACGCAGATCGTCGCGCCGAGGTGGTTCGCCCTCGCCGCGCGGGCGGACGCGGTGAGACCCTCGCCGGGGTCGCGGAGCAACTCTGGTTTGGCGCCGAGACGCGCGAGCTCACTCGCGAGCGAGCGGGCAAGCGACGGTTGGGCAGCCGTATCGTCGCCCGTCGGGCTGCCGGGATCGATCGCGATGAGCTGCCCCTGGAGCTGACCACGGATCGAGCGCAGCTCTTCGACCTCGCGGATCAGACCCCGACCGGGAACATCTTCCAACGGTCGCATGCGCTCGAGCGTGGCGATGGTATGAAGGCCCGCAACACCATCCGGATCATCGCCGACATTGCGTTGGAATTCGCGAAGTGCAGCGTCTGTGCCCGGGCCGTACACGCCGTCTTGCTTGCCGGGATCAAAGCCCAGAGCATCCAGTTTGCGCTGCAAGGACCGAACGTCGTCGCCGCGTAGATACGGCGACTGCACGTAGAGGGTCCGGTCCCCGAGGCGGAACCCGGCCTCCACGAGCTGCCCCCACGTGTCCGGGCCGATGAGACCGTCGACCCGCAGGCTTCGCTGCCCCTGAAACGCCCGGACCGCGGTATCGGTCGCTTCGTCGAATGTCCCCGCCGACTCGCTCGCAGGCAACGGGAATCCGAGGTCGATCAACCGCTGTTGGATGTCGACGATCGCGGAGCCGTCGTCGCCGAGACGGTAGATACGCACGATCGCAGTGTGCGCCCCGATGCCGAGTGCGACAACGCGGGCGTCAGCTGAGATGCGAGCCGATGTCGCGCAAGATCGCATCCTTCGGCTTGGCGCCGACGACGCGGGCGACTTCTTGCCCACCCTTGAACAAGATCAGGGAGGGGATCGACATGACGCCGTATGTGCGTGTCGCCTGCGGGTTGTCGTCGATGTTGAGTGTCGCGACCTTCAGGGTGTCGGCGCGTTCGGTGCCGATCTCCTCAACGACGGGCGAAACCATGTGGCACGGCACGCACCACTCCGCCCAGAAGTCGACGAGGACCGGGGTTTCAGAGTCCAGCACCGTCGTTTGAAAGTCGTCGTCGCCTACTGCTCCGATGTTTGCCATCTTGCGGCTCCTTGCCCTGTCGAGGTGATGCTCCGCGAACGGAACATCGCTAGGTTCTCAAAACGCTCACGGGCTCGGCTGCATTCCCGCTGCTGCGCCCGGTCAGGCGTCGCCGAGCTCGTCGGTCAGGAACCGTTCGGCATCGATCGCGGCCTTGCACCCCTGGCCCGCTGCGGTCACCGCCTGGCGGTAGATGTGGTCGGTGACGTCGCCGGCCGCGAACACGCCCGGCACGTCGGTTGCCGTCGACGGTTCCTGCACGACGAGGTAACCGTCGTCATCGATGCCCAGTTGGTCGCGGAACAGCTCGGTCGTCGGATCGTGCCCGATCGCCATGAAGACGCCGTCGGTTGCCAGTGTGCGTATCTCGTCGGTCTTGACGTTGCGAACCACGGCGCCTGTCACCGCGGCGTCGCCGAGGATCTCCTCGAGCACGCTGTCCCACACGACCTCGATCTTCGGGTTGGCGAACGTTCGATCCTGCATCACCTTGGACGCGCGGAACTCCTCTCGGCGATGCACGATCGTCACCTTCGATGCGAACTTCGTGAGGAAGGTCGCCTCCTCCATCGCGGTGTCGCCACCGCCCACGACGATCAGCTCGCGATCACGGAAGAAGAACCCGTCACACGTGGCACACGCGCTCACGCCTCGCCCGCGGAGGCGCTCTTCGCCGGGGATGCCGAGCCAGCGGGCGGTGGCGCCGGTGGCGACGATCACGGTCTGCGCCCGCCACTCCTGGTCGCCCGCCCGCACCACGAAGGGTCGCGACGACAGGTCGACCGCGGTGACGTGGACCGCCAGGATCTCGGCGCCGAAGCGCTGCGCCTGCTTCTCCATCTGATCCATCAATTCCGGGCCCAAGATCCCGTCGGCGAAACCGGGGTAGTTCTCGACGTCGGTCGTGAGCATCAGCTGGCCACCGGCCTCCAAGCCTTTGAGCACGAGTGGGGCCAGATCAGCGCGCGCGGCGTAGAGAGCCGCGGTGAACCCGGCCGGCCCCGAGCCGATCACGATCACGTTTCGAACCTGCTCGCTCATCCTGCGAAATCCTCCCACACGGCCCAACGCTCGCCTATTCCCGGCACGGCACGGCGCGGCGCGGCTAGAGACGGGCCGTGGATGTCGACAGCGGCTCGCACCCCGGCACGGAAGTCACGTAGATCTGCAGGGCGAACGGTGGGAGATCGGGCGCCGGGCGGACGACGTAGAAGCCGAAGTACGCGGGCCGACCCTCGTAGCGAGCAAGGATGACGCGGGTCAGTTCGCCCTCGGGACGGTCCCACGCGGTGCTGAGGCACTTCGTCGCCGGGGCGAGACGTTGCGGGGCCAGCCTGAGCGTCGTGGCTGCGCCGGTCGCCGGTGGAGCCGAGCCGGCGGCGACGGACGCGTCGGCCTCCGTCGAGGTGCTTGCCCCTGGCAAGCCGGCCGCCTCGAACGCAGCGGCGCGGACCGCGTCGGCGGTCGCTGCCAGGTCGTCGACCCCATAGTCGGCGTCCTGGATCTCCACCGCCGTCGCGGGCGGAAACGTTGGGCCGGCATCTGCGCCCACGCCGGCTGCACTCTCTGCGCTCGTGCCGCGCCCGACTTGGCCCAGCTTGGGCGCAACGATGGCGATCATCACGATGGCGGCCGCGACGCCGGCGACGCTCAGCCACCGCGATGCGGCGGGCCGCGCCCGTGATGGCCTCGTGCTGTCGATCGAGGCGACGGCGGGCGCTCGCGCGGCCGCGAGCCGCTCAGCCTCGGCGGTCGCTTCGCTCGCAAGTCCCACGGGTGGTTCCACCTGGGGCAGTCCTGCGGCCGCCGCGTGTCCCTGGCTCGCGAGACGAACGTCGGCGCGGCATCGGGGGCACACCTGCAGGTGCGCCTCGACCGCGGCCCGCGCATCGGGAGCCAGGGTGCCGTCGACGTAGTCGATCAAAGAGGTCTCGGGATGGTTCATGCGTGTTCCTCAGACGCTCGGGGGCGTGTGGGCGGTTCCCCGGACATCTCATCGCCGACGCCGAGCGCTCGCGCCAGCGCCAGGCGACCGCGGAACACCCGCGATTTCACCGTGCCCACCGGCACGTCGAGCACCTTGGCGATCTCGTCGTAGGCGAGGTCGTTGACGTCGGCAAGGATCACGGCGATCCGGAAGTCTTCGGGAACCTGCGCGAGGGCCGCGGCGACGTCGTGCTCGCCGGCGACCGCGTCGGCGTGGTCGGGGATCGGCGGCCCGGCCTCCGCTTCCGGCCGGTCCTCGTCGACCACCCGGTGCAAGACCGGCTGGCGCCGAGCTTTGCGCAGATGGTCGTAGCACACATTCATCGTGACGCGGTGCAGCCACGTGGTGAAAGCCGCATCGCCACGGAACTGCTCGAGTTTTCGAACCACCATGAGCAGTGCGTCCTGGGCTGCGTCGGCCGCGTCATCCCGATCGCCGAGCACGCGAAGACACAGGCTGTACACGCGACGCTCGTGACGCGTGACCAATTCCGTGAACGCGCCGGCGTCTCCGGCCAGGAATCGGCGCACGAGATCCTCGTCGCGAGGGGGTTCGCTCACGCGGGCACGCTACAACCCCGCGGCCTCGGCGGTCTCCTTGACGGAGATCTTCGTCAGATCTTGCGTGAAGGACAGCCTGGACAAGACCAGGCTCGAGGCCGTCGAGTGCAACGAGATGGTGGCCACGCCGGTGCTCTCATTGACCCTGCACCACGTGTCGCTCGTGGGTACCGACTGGTTGTCGTGCAGCAGGTCGGGCTCGGCGGCCAGGCATGCGGCCGTCGCATCGTGCGTGTTCTTGAACGTCGTTGCCGCCGTCGTCGCGGCGGCCTGGGCAGTGCTCGACAGCTTGAACGTGGTCAGCACGATCGAGATCCCGTCCAGGATGAGCAAACCTGCCAGCAGCAGGCCAACGATCCACAACATCGCGATCTTGCCGATGAGACCGGCTTGACCGTGCAGGGACCTTCGTATGTCGGTATCCGTCATCGTCCGAACCTCGCGAGGAGAACTCGCTTCACCTCATCGGCCTCCTGGATCTTGAAGATAAGGGCGCCGAGCGCGAAGGCAAGCACACCGGCCGCCACGCCGGCTCCGACCTGCACGAGACGCATCAGGGGTCGAGACACATCCAGCAGGCCGTCGATCGCTTCAGCCGTGACCCACGCGGCGATCGCGGTCAGCACCGAAGCCGCGAACGTTCGCAGGACCGTGCCGGCGATCCGCCGGCCGTCGGTGCCGCTCAGTCGCTTGTGCAGCAAGGCGTACAGGATCGTCGTGCCGGCGAGGTAGGAGGCCGCATACCCGAACGCGAGCCCCGGCACCCCCAGATCGAATCCGAACACGAGGATCATGTCGACGGCCAGGTTCACCACCGCGACGGCGATGTTCGCAACCGCCGGCGTTTTGGCGTCGTGCGTCGCATAGAACGTCCTGGTGAGCAGCTGGAACGCCGAGAAGAACGGCAATCCGACCGCGAACGCGGCGAGGGTCTTTGCCAGCAGATCCGTGTCCTGGACGGTCATCACGCCATACCCGGCGAGCAAGGCCACGATCGGACCGGCCAGGACGAAGTAGCCCGCCGCAGCCGGGATCATCACGATCTCGGTATCGCGGAGCCCGCGCGAGAACAGGTTGCGGACGTCGTCGAGCGCCCGGTCCGACCATCGCGCAGACATGCCGGGCAGCAGCGCCGTGAAGATCGATACCGCCACGATCGCGTGCGGCAGCGAGAAGAAGATGAAAGCCTGTGAGTACACGACGTACGCGCCCTCTCCGACGCGCCCGCTGAACACGATGATGACGAAGTAGGCGATCTGGTTCGCAACGACGTAGACGACGACCCACGTCGATAGGCGCAGCAGGCGCCGCACCGTCTCATGGCGCCAGTCGAACCGCAGATGCCACCGAAAGCCGATCCGCCGCAACGACGGCCAGAGCGCCACGGTCATCGCGACGACGCCGAGGGTCGTGCCTGCGGCAAGGAGCAGGCGTTGACCCATGGTGACGCTGGCGATCGTCGGCTCCGCATCATGTCGCAGCGCGATGAAGATCAACATCGTGACGATCACGGCGACGTTGTTCAGCACCGGCGCGAACATCTGGGCGGAGAAGCGACGGTTCGCCGTGAGGATCCCCGCGGCGACAGCCCCCATGCCGTAGAAGACGATCTGTGGCAAGAACCACCGCAGGAAGAAGACCCCGGTTGCGAGTTCTCCGGCGTACTCGGGGGTTCCTTCGATACCCGTGAGATACAGGCGCATGATCCAGGGGGCGCCGACCATCGCGAGTAACGTCACCGCCGACAGCACGACGAGCGTCAGGGTGAGGAAGCGGCTCCCGGCCTCCCATGCCGCCTCGGTGCCGTGCCGCTTCGCCCGATCGACGAGACCTGGGACGAAGACGCTAGTCAAGATCCCGCCGAGCACGAGCTCGTACACGATGTTCGGCGTGGTGTTCGCGATGAAATAGCTGTTGGACAGATCGTTCGTCGTCCCGAGCGCGGCGAGCGTGACGCCGACCCGCACCAGGCCGGTGCCTCGAGACACCAGCGTGCCGCTCGACATCGCAGCGGTACTGCGCATCACCGAGCCGCGTGAGTCGGGCTGTTCGATCGGGTCTACGCCGGGTTCCTCCGCCGTCGGAACCACCTCCTGGAGTACAGGGCGAGCAGGCCGAGCCCGGCGGCCATCGTGACCAGCAGCGCGATGTGGTTCACGGACGTGGATCGCACCGCCACGGTGATCGGCGGTTGGGTGATCGGGTAGCCGTTCGGCGCCCGAACCCACACCAAGATCGGGTTTTGACCCGACGTGGTGGACACGACCTGGAACGTGACGACCTGCCCCGGCCTGTCGACAACGATGTCTTGGCTGTCTCCTGCGGGGAACGAGAAATGCTGGGAACGCAGCTCGATCGTGGCCTGAAGGGGAGTGTCGCCAGGGTCGCCCTCAAGGACCATCGGGATCGAACCTTCGCTGGAGGTGAACGTGAAGTCTTCACTCACGGTCGGTGTCACGGCGGCGAACGCCTGCTCGGTTGTCGCGCGGACGGCCGCGAGCCACTGTTCACCGGCTGCGGGATCGGCGACGTACGCGGGGGCTGTTGCGACGAACAGGTCACGCCGAAGGCTGGTCGAGACGTCGTTCGCCTGTGTGAGCATGGAGCCGTACGCGTCGACGCGTCGTCCGAGTTCCTCGATCGAGGCCGCATAGGTCGGGTCGAACCTCAACGCTGAAGGTTCTTGCAGTGGGATCTCCGGGTTCGCGTTCGACGGCTGCACCCGCGCCTGCAGATCGGTTGCCGAGACCGATGTCAAGAACGGGGTGCCCGCGAGGCGTTCCAGCAGGGGAGCCCACAATCCGCTCGGAACGGTCGCGGGCGGCGCAACCGCGATGCCTCGGACGGACGGCGGAGTTGGGACCGGTTCTTCTTTCCAGATCACCGCGAGCTCGCCGAGAACCACTTGTGCGGCTCGCACGGGATCGCTCAGCAGATCCGATCGATCGAACAGCGCCTGGGTGCCCGGATCTGGCAAGAGGAGAGACGTTGCTCCGAAAACGGTGGTGACGGGGACGACCGGAGCAGGCGCCAACAGACCCTGCGCCTGGGAACGATCCACCGTGTCCGCGTTCGCGAGCACGACGCTCGTTCCCTGGCCGGCGAGCCATGCGAGCGCCTCGTCGGACAACTCCCCCGACGACGGACGCGCGACGGTGCTCGACGGGACTGCGCCGATCGCGGTCAGCACCGTATCGCCTGCGTTGCGCTGCACCTCGAGGTCGGTGCCGAGTCCACTCGACAACATCGCGGGCAGGAGCGGGTTGGCATACAGGTTCGCAACGGTCTCGATCGACGCTGTGTCCGACGCCACGCCGGAAAGTTTGTGCACGAACCTGTTGGCCACCATGGCGCGTGGGTCGTCCGCGCCGACCTGCGTCCCGTCGGGGAGTTGATAGCCGTCCGCGAGGTCCCGAGCCTGCGTCACGACCAGGGGATCGACGACGAGGTCGAAGGAGACCGGGTCATGGCGCCCGGCGATGGCGGCGGAGATCGCGTCCAGCGGCGCCCGCAACGCGCCTGCGGGTCCGAGCGCCGCTTCGAAGGAAGGGTCCACGAGCGTGCCGCCCGGGTCGAGGGCGACCGGTGCGGGCAGCGAGACCCACGTGCTCGACAACATGGGCGAATCCGGCGGGCGCACCAGGTAGATCACCGGCGTCAGGAGCGACGCGACCGACGTGTCGCCCGTTCGCAGTTCGATCACGGCCGGATACGTCTGCGAGTCGGACTGGTCGATCTCGGCGACCGTCGACAGGTCGATCTGGTACTCGATCGTTCGAGCGCCGCCGCCACCGAGCTCGCCCCGGACGGTCTTGGATCGCGACGCGATCGCGCCGTCGATCCCCGCGGACAGCGACGCTTCGAAGTCCCCGCGCGACAAGTAGTGAGGGCCGAACGAGACGACCAAACTCATGTCGGTCAGGGGCTCGGTGCTCGCGTTCGTCACGAGCACCGCAATATCGAGCATCGATCGGTGGTACTGCGCCACCCAGGGCGACTGCTGGAGCAGCTGCATGGTGACCACACTTGCCTGCGCCCGTGCAGGGGCAACGGTGATGATGGAGGTGATCGCGACGAGCGCAGTGGCAATCAGGCCGAGCAGGCGTCTCACTCGCGCATCGTATCGGTCCGTGGTCCAGCGGCCGCCAGCCTTGGCTAGCGCACGAGCTCGGAGACCTGCAGGGTTGCGTAGAGCGCCGCGAGCAGCAGCATCCCGCTCCCCACGACCAGACGCAGGGTCCGTTCAGCGGTCCCCAGGGCGAGACCCGCACCGATGCGCGCGCCGGGAACCGCGCCCATCGTCAGGAACAGCGCCGCACCCCAGTCGATGTTGCCGAGGTATGCGTGCACGATCGTGCCAGGGATCACGAGCGCCGGGATCGTGAGGAGGGATGTTCCCAGCGCCTGCTTCAGAGGCATCCGGCACCACCCCGCGAGCAACGGCACCATGACGAGACCACCGCCGACACCCAGCAGGCCGGACGCGATGCCGGCCGCGAGGCCGATGGTGGCGAAGACCCCGACGCCGACTTGCGGGGCGTCGCCATCGGCGGGCCCCGCGGCACGGCGCCGCCCGGAACCGCGGATGATGCCGACCGATTGCCAGCCAAGCAGAGCGGCGGTCGCGAGGAGCAACAGTGCCGGATCAACCCATCGCGTGGCGACCGCACCAACGACCGCCCCGATCAGACCCGTCGGAGCCATCCAACGGGCGGCACGCCGGTCGACCTGGCCCGCCTTGGCGTAGGTCAGCGCACCCGTGATCGATGTCGGGAAGATGACCGGTAGCGGGGTCGCGAGCGCGACGATCGGGCGCACCGGCAATAGCCAATCGATGCCCGGCGTCATGACGATCCCGCCTCCGACACCGAACAGTCCCGACAACACGCCGGCAACCAGGCCGATCGCGATCGCCGCGACGGCGTCGGCGGGGCTCACCGCAGCAGCTCCGAGGCCTTTATCAACATGTCGCGCTCACCGCGGTAGGCGGCTCGCTTGATCGCTCGATCCAGCGGGAACCAGCGGATCTCCTCCATCTCGTCGTCGCGATCGTCGACGTCGCCACCCGTGTGCTGCATCAAGAAGAAGTGCACGGTCTTTCGGATGCGGATGTCGTCCCATACGTAGATGTACTTGGTGTCGCCGAGGTCGACCTCGATGTCGGCAGTCAGTCCCGTCTCCTCGCGCACCTCACGGATCGCGGCGTCTTCGCGGGACTCGCCGATCTCGATGCCCCCCTTGGCGAGTCCCCAGGCAAGCTGTCCGCGCCGGGTTCGGCGTGAGGCCAGCACGACCTCGATCCCGTCGTTGGTCCGCCGGTACACGACCCCACCCGCGGACACCTCTCGCGTCGTCGGGATCTTCGGCTCGCGGCCGCGACCAGGCTGCGCGCGGCCCCCGTTCTTCGCGCCCGCGCCCTTGTGCGTCGCTGCAGCCTTGCCGGTACCACCCGCGGCCTTCGCGCCCGCTCGACGACGTCGTCGTTTCGAAGCCGGCTTGGCCGGTTGTTTCGACCCCGATGCTTTGGCGGGGGTCGCTTGGGGGTCGGGCTGCGCCTGGTGCCGGGCGGCGGCTCCATCTTGGGCCGGCTCTACACGAGGCGGTTTCCGCCGCCTGCGACGTCGTCGCTTCGGGGTACCATCGCCTCCGGCGCCTTGCGGCGCAGGCTTCTTGGGCTCCTCCGCACCGGCCATGACGTGCGGATACTAGCTGGGCCTCAGGGTAGAAGCGCTCCCTGCCGACATATGAGCGGGGATGAATATCGACGAACTCCTTCGGCACACCGTGGAACGCGGTGCGAGCGACCTTCACCTGAAGGTCGGCAATGTGCCGTTCCTGCGTGTCGACGGCGATCTCCAGCCGGCTCCCTATCCGGTACTGACCCCGCAAGACACGGTCGCGTTCGGTACGACCGTGATGAGCGAGCACAAGCATGCCGAGTTCGACGCACACAACGAGGCCGACATCGGCTACACGCTGCAAGGGGTCGGTCGTTTCCGGATCAACATCTTTCGCCAGCGTGGTCTGGTCGGTCTCGCGGTGCGACGGGTGCGCTCGGAGATCCCGACGTTCGAGGAGCTTCGTCTGCCCGAGGTGATGCGCACGCTGGCCGACAGCCCGCGCGGACTGGTGCTCGTCACCGGCCCGACCGGGACGGGCAAGACCACGACGATCGCGTCCAT
The DNA here is from genome assembly GCA_031369745.1 of Actinomycetes bacterium. Classification (GTDB taxonomy): domain Bacteria; phylum Actinomycetota; class UBA4738; order UBA4738; family HRBIN12; genus AC-51. The sequence goes on along the minus strand of JANMPG010000119.1, from coordinate 11,188 downwards.
GATCGGCTACATCAACCGCGCTCGGCGCGCGCATATCGTCACGATCGAGGATCCGATCGAGGTCGTGCACGACGACGAGTTGTCGATCATCCAACAGCGGGAAGTCGGCCTCGATACGGACTCGTACGCAGCGGCACTCAAGAGCGTGGTGCGGCAGGACCCCGACGTCATCTTCGTCGGTGAGATCCGCGACGCCGAGTCGGCGCTGTCGGCGATCCAAGCCGCCGAGACCGGCCACCTGGTGATATCCACCCTCCACACGATCGATTGCATGGAAACGATCAACCGTGTGCTCGACCTGTTCCCGCCGCAACAGGCCAAAGAGGTGCGCACGTCGTTCGCGGGCGCCCTGCGCGGCATCGTGTCGCAACGATTGGTGATCAAGGCCGACGGCAAGGGGCGGGTTGCGGCGGTCGAGGTCCTGATCAACACCGGACGTGTCTTCGATCGGATCGTCGACCCGGACCAGACGGACTCGATCGTCGACGTGATCTCCGACGGCGCCTTCTACGGCATGCAGTCGTTCGATCAGGCGCTCGTCGCGCTGGTCAAGGAGGGACAGATCGGCGTGGACGAGGCTCGTCGCACCGCGACGAGCCCCCACGACTTCGATCTGCAGCTGTCGGGCGTGTTGGATCGCAGCTCGGCGTTCGACGTGGACCAAAAGGCAGGCTTGCCCTTCTAGGGCAGGCCGCCCCTCACCACCGCTATCCTCGTCCCGATATGGCCGATCAAGCGTCTGCCGGCGCGGTGCTCGACGTTCCCACGCTCGCCAAGGAACTGGGCGAGCGATTCGTCGAGGCCGGCTACGAGCTATACCTGGTCGGCGGGAGCGTGCGGGACATCGTGCGAGGCAAGCCGTTCCCCGACTGGGACTTCTGCACGTCGGCGCACCCGACCGAGACGACACGGGTGCTGCGTGGCTGGGCGGACCGCCAGTATCTGATCGGTGTGGCCTTCGGCACGGTCGGCGCGCTGAAGGACGGCCATCGCATCGAGATCACGACCTTCCGCAAGGAGGTCTATGCGGAAGAACACCGCAAGCCCGCGGTGACGTTCGGTGATGATGTCTTGATCGACCTGTCGCGTCGCGACTTCTCGATCAACGCGATGGCTCTTCGTCTGCCCGACGGGGAGTTCGTGGATCCGCACAGTGGTCTCAAGGCGTTGGCCGCCGGTCTGCTCGACACCCCGCTGGACCCGGAGCTGTCGTTCTCCGACGATCCACTGCGGATGATCCGAGCGGCCCGCTTCGTAGCCCAGCTCGGGGTCACGCCGGCGCCCCGGGTACTCGAGGCGATGCGCGGGATGGGGGAGCGGCTGGATATCGTGTCGGCGGAGCGGATCCGCGACGAGCTGGACAAGCTGCTCGTCGCCGAGCGTGCCCCGATGGGGCTTGAACTCCTCGTGGAGACCGGTCTGGCCGCGCGATTCATGCCTGAGGTGCCGGCGCTGCGCCTGGAGCAAGATCCCGTGCATCGGCACAAGGACGTGCTGCAGCACACGTACGCGGTGGTCGAGCGGTGCGAGCCCGACGCCGTGCTGCGGTTGGCGGCTCTGCTGCACGACATCGGCAAGCCGGCGACGCGCAAGATCACGCCGGAGGGCGTCACGTTCCATCATCACGAGATGCAAGGCGCTCGGATGGCGCGTGAGCGACTGATGGCGCTTCGCTACCCGAACGCGGTCATCGACGACGTGTGCACGCTGATCGAGCTGCACCTGCGCTTCCACGGGTACGGAGAGGGTTGGACGGATGCGGCGGTGCGCCGGTACGTGCGTGACGCGGGTCCGTTGCTCGACCGGCTCAATCAGCTCACACGCGCAGACGTCACGACCCGCAACGAACGCAAGGCCGAGGCGTTCGCCCGACTGCAAGACCAGCTCGAGGAGCGTATCGCCGCCTTGGCCGAGGAGGAGAACCTCGACGCGCTTCGACCGCCGTTGGACGGTCGTCAGGTGATGGATCTGCTCGAGCTGCCACCGGGCCCGCAGGTGGGCGAGGCGCTCGCATATCTCATGGACCTGCGGATGGAACGTGGCCCGATCCCCGAAGCCGAGGCGATCGAGCTATTGCGAACTTGGGCTGCCGATCGCTGAGCGGTTCTAGGTCGCCCGCACCGCCCGAAGGATCGCGTCCAGGGTCGCGGGCTCCCCGCGCCAGTGCTCGCGCACGATGGCGGTGCCCGCCCGGTGCACCAGATGGCGAAGCACCAACGCGGCGACGACCGCATCGTCCAACGGCCCGATCACCGGCAAGAACTCGGGAAGCAGATCGATCGGCGAGATGAGCCACACGATGCCGATCGCAAGGAAGATCTTCGGCCCCCGGGGCACGCGCGGGTCCCGGAGCAGATCCTTGAAGAGCAGGATCAGGTTCGGCAAGAGCATGGCCAGCTCCCGGGCGGCCACGCCGCGTCCGGCCAGGATCAGCGCCGCCACCGCGACGACGTAGATCACCACCACAACGACAAGGGCGACGAGCCATATGGGCATGTCGCCAGCGTAGGCTTCCGGTCGTGGAAGCGGTGGGAAGTGTTGCGGTAGATCCCGAACGCGGCCTGAGCGCGGCCGCCGTCGCCCAGCGTGTGGCGCGTGGCGACGTGAACGACGTCGCGACCCCACCCAGCCGTACGGTCGGCCAGATCGTCCGGGCGAACGTGCTCACCCGCTTCAATGCGCTGTTGGGCGGGATGCTCGTGCTGATCATGGTGGTCGGCCCGCTCCAAGACGCCTTGTTCGGCGTCGTGCTGGTGACGAACGCGCTGATCGGCATCGTGCAAGAGCTGCGAGCCAAGCGCACGCTTGACCGGCTGACACTGCTCACCGCGCCCAAGGCGCGCGTGCTCCGCGACGGCGACGTCCGCGAGCTGTCGCCGGGCGACGTGGTGCGCGACGACATCCTCGACCTCGAGTCCGGCTCGCAGATCGTCGTCGACGGCGAGGTCCTCACGACCGACGGGCTCGAGGTGGACGAGTCGCTGCTCACCGGAGAGTCAGAACCCGTCCGCAAAGCGATCGGCGACCCCGTGCTGAGCGGATCGTTCGTCGCCGCGGGCACCGGTAGGTACCGCGCCGTGCAGGTGGGCAACGAAGGCTATGCCGCCAAGCTGGCCGAGGACGCGCGTCGTTTCACGATGACCACGTCGGAACTGCGCACGGGGATCGACCGGATCTTGCGCTACGTGACATGGGCGATCGTGCCGACCGCCAGCTTGCTGTTCGTGAGCCAGTTGCGCCTGCACGAGGGCTGGCGCACGGCATTGTCGGGTGCGGTCGCCGGCACGGTGGCGATGGTGCCGGAAGGACTCGTCTTGCTCACGTCGCTCGCCTTTTCCGTGGCGGTCGTGCGCCTGGCAAAGCGACGCGTATTGGTGCAGGAACTCCCGGCCGTCGAAGTCCTGGCTCGCGTCGACATGCTGTGCATCGACAAGACCGGCACGCTGACCGAAGGACGTTTGTTGGTCGAGCACATAGAACGTCTTGATGACACGCTCGATCCTGCTCCGATCCTCGCAGCCCTTGCGGCCGCGGACCCTGCGCCGAACGCGACACTCCGGGCGATCGTCGAAGCGTTCCCCGAGTCGCCCGAGGGATGGCTGGTCGAGGACACCGTGCCCTTTTCGTCTGCACGCAAGTGGAGTGCGGCGTCCTTCACCGGGCAGGGCGCATGGGTGGTGGGGGCGCCGGATGTGCTGGCGCGAGACGACGCGACGCGCCCCCTCCTCGAGCGTCGGGTTGCCGAGCACACGGCGTCGGGGCGGCGGGTGCTGCTGCTCGGTCGCGCGCACGATCTGCCGGACGCCGCAGCGGTGCCCGCCATCGAACCGGTCGCGCTGGTGGTGTTGGGCGATCGAGTCCGCGCAGACGCAGCCGCCACGCTTCGATATTTCGCCACGCAGTCCGTGCAGGTAAAGGTGTTGTCGGGCGATCATCCTGACACCGTCGCGTCGATCGCAGCCTCGCTCGGGCTGCCCGGCGCTGATGCACCCGTGGACGCGCGCACGCTCGACGACGATGACCCGACACGGCTGGCCGAGGCGTTGGAAGCGCACAGCGTCTTCGGGCGCGTCACGCCACACCAGAAGCGAGCCATGGTGCGGGCGTTGCAGGCTGTTGGTCACACGGTGGCGATGACGGGCGACGGCGTGAACGACGTGCTCGCTCTGATGGAGGCCGACGTCGGCGTGGCGATGGGAACGGGCGCCGATGCAACCCGGGCGGTGGCGCAGCTCGTCTTGCTAGATTCGACGTTCGACGCCTTGCCCAGCGTGGTCGCGGAGGGGCGTCGGGTCCTGGGCAATATCGAACGCACGTCGAACCTGTACCTCACCAAGACCGTGTACGCGATGCTGCTGTCGCTGGCCGTCGGCGTCGCCGAGATGGTCTTCCCGTTCCTGCCTCGTCACCTGACGCTGATCGGCGCCCTGACGATCGGGATCCCTTCGTTCTTCCTGGCACTTGCACCGAGCGGCCGTCGGTTCCGGCCGGGGTTCGTGGGACGCGTGTTGCGGTTCACGATCCCGATCGGCTTCCTCGCGGCTACGGCCACGTTCCTCGGATATGCGCTCGCGACGCACGAGCCGGGCGTGACGACCCCGGAAGCGCAAACGACCGCGGTGATGACGCTCACGTGGGTCGGGCTGTTGGTGTTGTCGATCGTGGCTGCCCCGCTGAACGCGTGGCGGCTGACGCTCGTGTGGTCGATGGGCGCCGCGGCGGTGCTGGCGTTCATCCTGCCGGCCACGCAGTCGTTCTTCGCCCTGGATCCGCCACCGCCGACGGTGTGGCTCGGGTCTATCGGGATCGCGGCGTTGACGTGGACGTTCGCGCGTTTCTTCGTGCCGGAGGAGCGACCGGTCGGCACGCGTTGGCGCGCCGAGGGCGACTAGAGCCTGGACCAGTTCCGGGTCGGCCACACGATGACGAACGCTTTGCCGACGATGTCACTGCGCGGGATGAAGCCGATGCCCGGCATGGTCTCGGGGTCGGCGATCACCCCGAGCCCGAACCGAGAATCCAGGGAATCGCCGCGGTTGTCGCCGAGCACGAAGTACATGTCGTCAGGAACGGTCACCTTGTCGAAGTCCGAGGTGGTGCCTTTCACGTAGGGCTCGGTGATCGCGACGCCGTTGACGAAGACCTTGCCGTTCCTGCAGGAGACGACGTCGCCGGGCAGGCCGATCACACGCTTGATGAAGTCCTCGCTGTCGGGTTTTTGGAAGCCGATCCCCTGGAACAACCAATGAACGACACCGCCGACGGCGCTGCGCGCCGGCTGCTTGCCGGGCGTCGGGTCTTCGAACACGATGACATCGCCGCGCTCGGGGTCGTGGAGGTAGTACGGCACCTTCGCCACGAGCACGCGGTCGTTGATCTTCAGCGTGTTCTCCATCGACCCGCTCGGGATGTAGAACGCCTGGATCAGGAACGTCTTGATCAAGATCGCGAGCAGCAGCGACATCAGGATCAACCCGGGCATGTCGCCCAGGAATCGCAGCACGGGGTTGCGACGCTTCGCACCGGCCTCGCCGTCGGGCTCGGGGGAAGCGAGCGCGGCACGCTCGGTCTCGGTCTTCACGATCTACAGGGTATCGGACTCGATGCCGGGGACCATGAGGCGGACTTCGACGGCCTTGAAGGATGCCCACACGTTGGCTCCCGGCGCGATGCGCATACGCTCGATCGAGCCGGTGGTGACTTCGGCGACCAGCGGTGGCCGGCTGGCGATGCGAACCCGTGCACGCGAGCCACCGATGGCCGCCTCTTGCACGATCCCTCGAAACACATTGCGGGCGGATCCTTCGGGGCGTGCGGTGTGCACGGCGATCTCGGCAGGGCTCAGGGTCGCGCGCACGCCGGTCGTGTGAACGCGCGCCAGCCCATCGGGCCACGCGATGGTGAGCTCCCCCTCGGCTGTGCGCAGGATGCCCACGTCCGTGTCGCCCGGCTCGAGCGTGCCCTCGAACAGGTTCACGCCGACGAGATCTGCTGCGTAGCGGGTCGCCGGATGGTTGCGAACCTCCGCCGGCGTCCCCGACTGCGTGATGCGACCGTCTTCGAGCAGCACGAGACGGTCTGCGATCGTCATCGCTTCCACGGGGTCGTGGGTAACCAGGATGCTCGGTCCGGGGAAGGCTGCGAGGGTGTCGTGCAGCAGCGCCCGAAGACTCGGCCGAGCCGACGCGTCGACCGCGGCCAAGGGCTCGTCGAGCAACAGCAGACGCGGGTTCGCGGCGAGCGCTCTCGCGAGCGAGACGCGCTGACGTTCGCCGCCGGACAGCGTGCGTGGATCGGCATCCCCCCGCACCATCGGGGCGAGCGTCGACAGCATGCGGGTCGCGTGCCCGCGTGCGTCGCGGGCACGCACTCCACGGGCGCGCGCCGCGAACGCGACGTTTTCCAGCACGCTCATGCGCGGGAACAGCATCGCGTCCTGGAAGGCCAGGCCTACCGCCCGCCGCTCCGGTGGCAGGGTGTGGATCGGCCGGTCGTCGAGCTCGATGTGCCCCTCGTCCAACGGCACCAACCCGGCCAGCGCCTCCAACACGGTGGTCTTGCCGGCCCCGTTGCGGCCGAGCAACGCGACGGTCTCACCGTCGTCGACGTCGAGTCCGATGTCGACGACGTGGTCTCCCCGGCGCACGAGCAGTTGCGCGCGTAGCGCCATCACTGCGCCCCGGTGATCCACCGGTCACGCATCGCCACGAGTACCGCGATCGACACCACCACCAACAGCAAAGACAGGGCGATCGCTCCCGAAGGATCCGTTTGCAGGTGCTGGAAGACCGCCAGCGGGAGCGTCTGCGTCCGCCCTTGCAGGTTGCCGGCGAACGTGATCGTCGCGCCGAACTCCCCGAGAGCTCGTGCCCACGCCAGTACCGCTCCGGCTGCGAGCTGCGGCGCGGTCATCGGCAAGACGACTCGCCGAAGCGTGTAGCCGGGCCCGGCACCGAGCACAGCCGCGGCCTGCTCGTAACGCTCGTCGAGCCCCCGGAATCCCGCTTCGGCCGCCAGGATGACCAGCGGCATCGACACGAAGGTCGCGGCCACAACGGCGCCGGCGGTGGTGAACGTGAGCTGGATGCCGAAGATGCGGTCGAGCCACGTGCCGATCAGACCTCGCCGACCGAGCGCCGTCAGCAAGCCGACGCCCGCGACCACCGGTGGCAGCACGATCGGCAGCACCACGATCGCTCGAAGCAACGAGCGGCCACGAAACTCCGCGCGCGCCAATACCCAGGCCAGCGGCACCCCGAACGCGACCGATAGCACGGTGGCGGCCAGCGAAACCTCGAGTGAGACGCGCAGCGCCGCTCGCGCGCTCTCGCTGGTGATGATCGTGCCGAATCTTCCCCAGGGCGCTCGCATCGCCAGGGCAAGCACGGGGACGATGACGACCACCGCGCCGATCGCGGCGAGTATCTGGATCGAGAGGGGAAGCCGCCGCCGCATCTTCCTACCCGGTTTCCGGCGGCGGAGCGAACCCCCGCGCCCGGAGCACAGCTTGCCCCGCCGGGCCGAGCACCCACCCCTGGAATTCGGTGGCCAAGACCGCCTGCTCGGCTCCGGAAACCACGGCGATCGGGTACGTGGCGGTCACGTTCACCGAACGTGGCACCTGGATGCTCATCACGGCTGACCCGGCGCTCGCGACGTCGGAGAGGTAGACGATGCCGGCGTCGGCCTCTCCGCTCGCGACCTTCGCCACGACACTGGCATCGTCCGGCTCGTTGGACACCACGTTGGCCAGGGCGGCGAATCCGATCCCGTCGTTGTGCAGCATCTGCCGCGCATAGTCGCCGGCCGGCACTCCCTCTGCGGCGATGACCAGCTGGACCCGCGGGTCGGTGAGGTCGTCCAAGGTGATGACGTGTGCCGGGTTGTCCGGTGGCGTGATGATCACGAGCCGGTTGGTCGCGAAGTCGGCCCGCGCGACAACACCTGGCTCGTTGGCGACCGTGTCCATGGCGGCCTCGCTCGCAGATGCGAACACGTCCGCCGTTGCCTCGCTGGTGATCTGCCCCGCGAGATCCGTGGACGAGGCGAAGTTGAAATCGACCCGCACGCCCGGGTTGGCGGTTTCGAAGTCGTGCCCGATCTGGGTAAAGGCGACCGTGAGCGAGGATGCCGCGAAAACGGTCACCGTCGTCGTGGGGGCCGACGGATCGTTCGCACACGCGGTGGCGAAGATCAGCGTGACGGCGAGCACCGAGAGCGATCGCCTCATCGCTCGGGTACCTCGACCATCACGCTCGTTGCCTTCACGGTCGCGGTCGCTTCCATACCGGGGGCGAGCTCGAGTTCGTCCGCCGCCTCGCGGGTGATCAGCGCAACGACACGATGTGGCCCCGCCTGGATCTCCACCTGCGCCGAGACCTTGTCGAGCGTCACCTTCGTGATCACTCCGGAAAAGGCGTTGCGGCGGCTCGCGTGCGCGGTCGCGGGGGCCGCCGACCGACGCTCGGCCAAGAGCCGGGCAACCTCGACGGCCGGCACCACCCGCTGCCCGCCGGCCGTCCGGTCCATCCGCAACCCGCCGTCGCGCTCCCAGCGCCGCAGGGTTTCGACCCGCACACCGAGAAGCCTGGCGGCCTCTCCGATCCGATAGCCACTCATGGGTCGCCTAAGATACAGCTTTTCCTGGTGATGCGTTCGAGAAAGTCAGCTACCCGCGGAGTGATCACACGGCGAAACGGATGTTGAGGATGTCCCCCTCGGCGACGGGGTAGTCCTTGCCTTCGACGCGGATCTTGCCTGCGGCCTTCGCGACGTCCGTCGAGCCCGCTGCGACCAGTTCGTCATAGCCGATAACGTCGGCCCGGATGAACCCGCGTTGCAGGTCGGTGTGGATCGCTCCTGCCGCCTCCGGCGCCGTGGCGCCGCGGCGGACTTCCCAGGCTCGCGTCTCATCTTCGCCGGTCGTCAGGAACGTGATCAGGTCGAGCGCGCGGTAGCACGCCGCGATCACCGTCTCGAGACCGGGTTCCGCGACGCCGAACTCCTCCAACAGGGCACGTCCCTCGTCAGGCTCCATCTCGGCCACTTCCGCCTCGATCGCCGCGTAGACGGCGACGGCATCACCGAGTTGCGTCGGCACGCGTGCGCCTTCTTCGAGGTTCGCGATCACGACCTCGGGCTTCAACGTGAGCGGAGCGATGCCCTTGAGCTCGGTGACATGTTCGACTGCCAAGGGGGCCTCACGCAGCGGCGTTTCGGCCTCCAACGCCTTCTTCGCCGCCTCGAGCGCTTCAACATCGACCCCGGGCTTGCCGCGAGCTTTCTTCACGGCTTTGTGCAGCGCGGACTCGATCACGGCGAGGTCGGCGAGCAGCAGGTCCGCGCGGACCGAAGCGAGTTCGGCGGCAGGCGTTGCATCCGCACCGAAACATCGGATCACGATCGCAAGGGCGTCGGCCTCCCGAAGCTTCGCTACCGACTGCGCGCTCGACATGCCACCAGGCACATCTACGAAGCGGACCTGGGCGGCCACCGTCTTGCGGGAATGTTCGAGGTCGGTGAGCACCGCGAGGCGGGGATCGGGAACGGGCACGACCGCGATGTTGGCCTGGCCCCCGTGGGAACCGGCACGCGTGAGCGCGGTGAACAGCGTGGACTTGCCCGAGAACGTGGCGCCGACCAGACCGATGTCTTTCACGGTGGCTCACCGTAGCAGCGTGGTGGGGACCGACCGGTCCCACCCGATGTCGGCCGTTTGCAGGATACGTACCGACTTCCGACCAGTGGTGCTGCTGCCCCTCCATGACCGATGCTCGTCTCGAGACCGGTCACGGCCGGGGCGCCGCCAGACCCGCCCCGGCCGTCCGGCCTCCTTATCGGCTTGCCACACGTGCGCCGAGGGGGCGCATCGTGCGAAGGGCGGGGACCCGACGGCCCCGCCCTTCGCCGCGTCTTGACCCCGAGCCGGACCGGTAGGAAAGTGGGGGACGAGACCGACGAGAAGGGGAGGGGTCATGGCCAAGTTCGTGAGCCTGATCAACTGGACGGATCAGGGAGCCAAAGCGGCTTCCGAGACGGTTCAGCGCGCAGAGGCCGCCCAGAAGATGGCGGCTGACATGGGCGGTTCGCTCGACGTCTTGTGGACGATGGGCCAGTACGACATCGTCGCGATCTCGGAGTTCGCCGACGACGAGGCCGCGGTGAAGTTCCTGGCGAAGATCTCGTCGCTGGGCAGCATCCGCACCCAGACGATGCGCGCATTCGATGCCGCCGAAGTTCAGCGCTTGATGAGCTGAGGCGTCCCACGACACGCGAAGGGCGGGCCGAGGGCCCGCCCTTTCGTCGTGCAAAGCGTTCGAGCTAGCTCTTGGTCTCCCAGAAGACCTTGGCGATCTCGTCGATCGCGTCGAGCAGCTGCTGACCCTGGGCGGGGTCGTTGGATTTCTTGGCAGCGCCCGCTTGTTTCGTGGCGTTCCAAAACAGCTCGTGCAGGTTCGGGTGCTTCTCCAGGTGCTCGGGCTTGAAGTAATCGGTCCACAGCACCCACAGGTGCTCCTTGACCATGGTCGAGCGCTCTTCCTTGATGCTGACGGCGCGCGAACGGAACTCGGCATCGTCGGAGCCCTGGTATTTCTCCTGGCATGCCTTCACGGACTCGGCTTCGATGCGGGCCTGCGCCGGGTCGTACACACCACACGGAAGGTCACAATGCGCGTGAACCGTGCGACGAGGTGCGAGGATGCGGCTGAGCATGGAACCCCCTCCTTCTGAGGCGCCTGAACCGACGCCACCCATATCTTCGGACGAGATGTCCGTGGTCGAATCCTACCGCCGAGGTCGAAAAGCGGTCTCGGGGCTGGCCGCGGCCGCAGCCCTGACCGTTGCGGTCGTCGTCGCGTTCCTTCGATACCGACCGGCGCGTGTCGCGATCGAGGGGGTGTCGATGGCACCGACGCTGCTGCCGAACGACTGGGTGCTGGTCGTCACGCCCGAGGATTTCGAACGCGACGACGTGGTGGTCGTGGAGCACCCCCAGCGGCCCGGTTACGAGATCGTGAAGCGACTGACGGGTGTGCCCGGCGACACCGTCGACGGTCGCGTGCTCGCCGCAGACGAGTATTGGGTCGCCGGCGACTTCGCGCGATCCTCGACGGACTCGCGGGAGTTCGGGCCGGTCGGTCGCGATCACCTCAAGGCGAAGGCCGTGTTGATCTACTGGCCGCTCGAG
>JANMPG010000094.1:0-7841 GCA_031369745.1 Actinomycetes bacterium | reverse complement strand
CACCCGAACCAGCGCCCGCGTCGGAGCCGAGTGCCCCGCCTCGAGGTGGCGCGGACCTCACCGGCGCGAGCCGGCCCTCGATCGAAGGATCGCCCTACGAGGCAGTGTTGGCCGACGAGCAGTCCGCATCACCGTTCGGGGCCGAATCCTCTCCGTTCGCGCGACTCGAGGCCGAGCAAGCCGCCGCCGCTGCCGAGCCGACCGCCGCGTCGGGGGCCGTGGCTCCCGACGAGTCACCTGCGCCGAGCCCCGCGGACGAGGCGGTCGCCTTCCGGCAGGAACCCCAGCGCTTGATGTCCGCCGAACAGCCTCCCGCCCCGGCGAAGGAGGAAGAGGAGCCGGGCGAGGTCGACCGCGTGATGCTCGCCAAGGAGTTCTCGGGATTGCTTCAGCTGGGTGAGGAGGGTGACGAAGACTAACTCCTGAACGACCTAGCCCGAACGGACCCTTGAGGGGCACGATGACGACGGTCAAGCGGAAGTCCAAACAGCTCGGCCAGATCCTCATCGAGCTCGACTACATCAAGCCCGAGCAGCTCGAGATCGCGCTCGAAGAACACCGCAAGACCCCGAAATCGCTCGGTCGCGTGCTGATCGACCTCGGCATGATCAAGGAGTCGGACCTCGTCCGCGCCCTCGCGGAGCAGGTCGGCCTCGAATTCGTCGATCTCGCGGAGTTCCAGATCGACGCGCTCGCCACCTCGTTGCTGCCCGAGGCACTGGCGCGCCGGTACCGAGCCCTGCCGATCGGGGAGCGCGACGGACGGCTGCTCGTCGCCATGTCGGACCCGGCAAACGTCTATGCGCTCGACGACATCCGCACGATCACCGGCCGCGACGTTCTGCCCGTCGTGGCCACCGCCAACGATGTCGAGCAGGCCATCCAGAAGTACGCAGGGATGGATTCGCAGGTCGAAGCGATGGCGAGCATGGTCGCGGACGCGACCGACGAGCAGGACGCGGACGCAGATCTCGACCTTGCGATCGAGGACGCGCCGATCGTCAAGCTGGTGAACGCGATCATGACCCAGGCGGTGGGCGACCGCGCCTCCGACGTGCACATCGAGCCTCGCGAGCACGATGTGCGGATCCGGTTCCGCGTGGACGGTGTGCTGATCGAGCCGATGCCGCCGGCGCCTAAGAACATCCAGAACGGCCTGATCAGCCGCATGAAGGTGATGGCCGACCTCAACATCGCCGAGAAGCGGATCCCCCAAGACGGCCGCATCGCGATGAAGGTCGGCGGCAGAACGCTCGACCTTCGCATGGCGACCCTGCCGACGATCTTCGGCGAAAAGGTCGTGCTGCGGATCCTCGACACATCCAACGCGTTGTTGCGGCTGGAGGATCTGGGCTTCCTCGAGGATTCCTATAACCGGTTCTCGGTGTCGTTCCGCAAGCCATATGGCGCGATCTTGGTCACGGGACCGACGGGGTCGGGGAAGTCCACGACGATGTACTCCACCCTGAACATCCTCAACGAGGTGGACAAGAACATCATCACCGTCGAAGACCCGGTCGAGTACCGGCTGCCGGGCGTGAACCAGATCCAGGTCAATGTGAAGGCAGGCTTGACGTTCGCGTTGGCGCTTCGCTCGATCCTACGCGCCGACCCCGACATCGTGCTGATCGGTGAGATCCGAGACAAGGAGACCGCCACCATCGCGATCGAGGCCGCCCTCACGGGACACCTGGTCTTGTCCTCGTTGCACACGAACGACGCCCCGAGCGCGATCAGTCGTCTGGTCGAGATGGACGTCGAAACCTTCCTCGTAGCCTCGGCGATCGACGCCGTGGTTGGACAACGCCTAGCGCGCAAGCTCTGTGATCGCTGCAAGGCCGCCTACCGCCCCGACGAGAACGAGCTGTTCGCGGCCGGATATCCGGATTGGCTCTGGCCAGAGGTCCAGCAACTGTTCAAGGCGGTGGGGTGTCCGGCCTGCGCGAACACCGGCTTCCGCGGCCGGATCGGCCTGTACGAAGTCATGCCGATGACAGAAGAGATCGAACGGCTCACGGTGGAGCGCGCATCTGCCGATGCCATCAAAGCTGTCGCAGTGCAGCAGGGGATGATGACGCTTCGGGACGACGGACTGGAGAAGGTTCGCATGGGCCTGACGTCACTGGAAGAAGTCGCAAGGGTGGTGAAGTGAGATGAGCGCGGTTGCTCCGCCAGAAGACGACCTGCAGGTGCCTGTGCCCGAGTTACTGGTCAAGCTCCTGGAGATGAAGGGATCCGACCTGCATCTGACGGCGGGGACCCCGCCGACGGTTCGCATCCACGGGGAACTGGAGCGGCTGGGTGCATACCCGGCGCTCACGCCACGGGCCCTGCAGGGCATGATCTACGCGATCTTGCCCCAGAAGATGCGCGAGCGCTTCGAGCAGGAACTGGAACTCGACATGTCCTACTCGTTGCCGGGCCGAGCGCGATTCCGCGTGAACGTCTACATGCAGCGCGATGCGGTTGGGGCTGTGTTCCGCGTGATCCCCTTCGAGATCAAGAACCTGGTCGACCTCGGGTTGCCGCCGGTTGCGGCCGACCTGGCGCGTTTCCCGCGCGGCTTCGTCGTGGTGACGGGGCCGACCGGTTCGGGCAAGTCGACGACGCTTGCCGGCATGGTCGACATCGTCAACACCGAGCGTGCCGGCCACATCATGACCGTCGAGGACCCGATCGAGTTCTTGCACAAGCACAAGACCTGTGTGGTCAACCAGCGCGAGATCGGTGCGGACACGCACAGCTTCGCGGCCGCGCTCAAGCATGTGCTGCGGCAAGACCCCGACGTCATCCTCGTCGGGGAGATGCGCGACCTCGAAACGATCGGCACCGCGATCACGGCGGCCGAGACCGGTCACCTTGTGTTCGCCACCCTGCACACGCAGGACGCGCCGCAAACGATCGACCGCATCATCGACGTGTTCCCGCCGCATCAGCAACAGCAGACGCGCGTCCAGCTGTCGACGACGTTGCAGGGTGTGATCACCCAACAGCTGATCCCGACGGTCGATGGGCAGGGGCGCGTGGTGGCCGCCGAGGTGATGATCGCGACGCCGGGCATCCGCAACCTGATCCGGGAGGGCAAGGTCCACCAGATCTACTCCGCGATGCAGGCAGGTGGGCGATACGGCATGCAGACGATGGACATGTCGCTTGCCTCCCACGTGAAGGCAGGCAGGATCACCCAGCAGATGGCGTTCGAGCGGTGCCACGATCCGGAAGAGCTCCAGCGATTGGTCGGCTCCAGCAGCGGGTTGTCCGCCTTCTCCGACGGTGGTTCCTACACGGAGGCGAGCGACCTCGGTTCTGCGTCCGGATCGAGTTCGGGGGGCTGGGCCAGCGGGTCCAGCTCGGATGGATGAGGAGGTGACGCGAGATGTCGGAAACCTTCACCTACAAGGCCCGTGACAAGGGCGGCAACATCCTGAGCGGCTCGATCGTCGCCGACAACGAAGGACTCGTCCTGCAGCGCCTGCGTGAGCAAGGCTTCGTGCCGCTCGAGGTCGGCAAGCAGAAGAAGAGCATGAACATCGAACTGACCTCCAAGAAGGTCAAGTTCAAGGAGCTGTCCGTCTTCGCCAGGCAGTTCGCGACGATGGTGAACTCGGGCTTGCCGATCCTGCGTTCCCTCGCGATCTTGGCTGAGCAAACCTCGAACCCGGAGCTGGCTCGCGTCCTCGGTATCGTGCGCACCGACGTGGAGCAAGGCGCGTCGCTGTCCGGCGGCATGGCCAAGCACCCGAAGGTGTTCAACGACCTGTTCGTGGCGATGGTGAAGTCGGGTGAGACCGGCGGATCCCTCGACGACGTGCTGCTGCGCCTGGCAGACATGATCGAAGCCGAAGTGCGACTGCGCGGCAAGATCAAGTCCGCCATGACCTACCCGATCGCGGTCGTGGCGCTGGTCGTGTTGATCATGTCGGCGATGCTGTTGTTCGTCGTGCCGCAGTTCCAGACGATCTACGGATCGCTGGGCGGCTCGCTGCCGCTGCCCACGCGCGTGCTCCTCACGATGTCCAACATCTTCAAGGCCTACTGGTACATCGTGCTGCTCGGCACCTTCGTCTTCCGCTTCTTCTTCAAACGCTGGAAGAAGACGCCGAAGGGTCGTGCCGCGGTGGACAAGATGAAGCTGCGGGTCCCCGTGTTCGGCATCCTGTTCCAAAAGACCGCGCTGTCGCGGTTCGCCTCGACGTTCTCGATGCTGCTGCGCTCGGGTGTGCCGATCCTGCAGGCATTGGAGATCGTGAGCGAAACGGTGAACAACCGGGTCGTGGCCGACGCGATCGACGATGTGCAAAACAGCGTTCGCGAAGGCGAGTCGATGGCCAAGCCGCTCGCCAAGCACGCGGTGTTCCCGCCGATGGTGGTGCAGATGATCGCCGTCGGTGAGGAGACCGGACAGGTCGACATGATGCTGGAGAAGGTCGCGACCTTCTACGAGCAGGAGGTCGAGGCGTCGGTGGACGCGCTGACCTCGCTGATCGAGCCGCTGTTGATCGCCGTGATCGGCGCGTGTGTCGGCGCGGCGGTGATCGCGCTCTACATGCCGATGTTCAACATCATCAAGCTGATCCAGTAGCCCCACGTGGCGTGCATCTACCCGATTTCGGGTGGCTACCCAACCTGAGGGGTTTTCCTGGACTTCCTCCGGCGGGGCTACAGGTGGGTGCGGGCTAGACCGAAACCTCGGGGGAACGCGCGCCATAGGGGTGCGCCTCGTACCAAGGAAGGAGGCGAAGGCAGATGCTCAAGGGACTCCTGAAGCGCATCCGCGAGGATGATGGCTTCACCCTCATCGAGTTGATGGTGGTCGTTCTTATCATCGGCATTCTGGTCGCCATCGCTCTGCCTACGTTCCTCGGAGCCCGTAACCGGGCGAACGACAAGGCCGCCCAGTCGGGCGTCCGCAACGGTGTCGCCGCCGCGAAGACCTGTTTCACGGATGACGACTCCTACCAGCTGTGCGACGGGGCTGCCCTCGGCGCGATCGAGACCTCGCTGGACTTCTCGGTGGCCGTCTCGAACGACCCGGGTGAGATCAGCGTCGTGGTCGATGACAACACCGACCCAGCGACCGTGATCGGGCTCGCCGCATACTCCAAGTCGGGCAGTTGCTTCTACCTGCAGGACGACCCGCAGAGCGGGACGACCTTCGGTACCGGCACCGGCCCCGACTGCGATGGGGCAGACGCTATCGGCGTCACAGGCGCCAGCTGGTAAGTCACGAGCCAGTTGCAGGTCCGCGAAGGGCGGCCCCTTGGGGCCGCCCTTCCGGCGTCCACGCCCGGCACGCGTCCATGTCCCCTCAAGCAGACCCCCCATCGAGCCGACACTTACATGACCAGGGCTGGAGGAGCCGACCGTTGATGATGCGCATCTTGCAGACGCTGCGCCGCCGGATGAACGGCGAGGGCGGCTTCACGATCGTCGAGGCGATGATCTCGATCACGATCCTCGCCGTCGGTGCCTTCGCCGTTGCCCAGGCGTCGATCTTCGGTTTGAGCACGACGGGCCTGTCCCGCCAGAAGCTCGCCTCCCGCGCGGCCGTCGACCAGCAGATGGAAACCGCCCGGACCCTCAACTACGCGAACCTCGTGCTGTCGGACGTCGCGCCGCTCGCCCACTCGAGCGACCCGAAGAACCCCGACTACTGGGTCAACGCGAGCGCGCAGAGCTATGACCCCGACGGCAGCGGGTCGCTCGCGCCGGAACCGATCGTCCGCGTTTCGGGCGCCGCCCCAGCGCTGCAGCACTACCAGAACCCCTTGATCAACGGTGGCACGACCTATCAGGTCTATCGGTACGTGACCTGGGTCGACTCGCCCCAAGACGGCTTGGCCGGTGCCGACGCGGCCGACGGCAACGCAGACGGGCTGAACGACGCGAGCGGCCACGACGCGAAACGGGTCACCGTGCTCGTGGTCTGGAACGACGAACTCGGTCGAGGCAGCACGTCGCTGAGCGAATCGTCGCTGTTCTCCGATGGGCAGATCCTGTACAGGCAGCCCGTCAAGAACGTCGCACCGACCGTCGGCTGTCCAACATCGGTCGTCAGCAACAAGACGGTGACGTTCACGTCCACCGCGAGCGACTCGGATGGGACCATCGCGAGCGTCACCTGGGGCTTCCCGAACGACACCCCGGCGGGGTCGGGCACCGGCACGACCGTTGCGCACACCTTCGCGGGGTACGCCACCTACCAGGTCATCACGACGGTGGTCGACAACGGCGGCTCCACCGCAACGAACAGCGCCGCAGGTTGCACGGTCACGACCGTGAACCCGACGTCCGGCAACGGCGGTGCCGACGGCTCGATCAAGGTCAACGGCAACGCGACCTACACGAACACGACCGCGGTGACCCTGAACCTCACCAAGGGCGCCGGACCGACCCCGTCGACCATGATCTTCTCCAACGATAACTCGACCTGGCTCGGTCCCTATGCGTGGGCGACCACGTACCCCTGGACCCTCACCTCGGGAAGCGGCACGAAGACCGTCTATATGCGGCTGTACTACTCGGGCGGCCTGTACGGCAGCGTCGTCAGCGACACCATCATCTTGGACACGGTCGCCCCAGGAACGCCAACGTCGTTCATCAAATCGAACACGACGATCTCGGGTGCCAACACGACCATCACGTTCACGTGGGTGGCGCCGGTCGGCGTCACAGACCTCGGCGGATACCGCGTGTACAAGCGCTTGATCACCTCGACCGGCGCCTACTCACTCGTCTGCGATACCGCGGCGACCACATGCAGCGACACTCACAAGAAGACGGATACCTATGAGTACTACATCGTGGCTTACGACCTGGCGACGAATGTCAGCCCGGGCTCGCTGCCGCACCTCACCGGCTGACGAGGGGCAGGCCGGGTTCACCCTGGTCGAGCTCATGGTCACCATGGCGGTGATGGGCATCGTGGCGACGTCCGTGATGGCTGTTGCGTTCCGCACGTTCGCGACCACCAGCACGATCACGAACCGCCGGGACGTGCTGACCGACGGCCGAACGGCGATCGACCAGATGACCAAGCAGCTGCGACAGGGAGAGTCGGTCGATCAGGTCGCCAGCAGCGCGTCGACGTTGAAATTCGCGACGTACGTCGATGGTGTGCCAACGACGATCGTGTGGCGCGTCACCGGAACGGCCGCGCCGTACACCCTTGAGCAGTCGCGGAACGGCGGCACCACGTTCGCCGACCTGGTGTCGCCGTTGCTGTGCAAGACGGCGAGCGACCCAGGCTGCACGGCACCCCCGTTCACGTACATCACGCATGGCGGCCTCGTCGACCAGGTCACGATCGACCTAACCTTCCAAACGCTGACCTCGACGGTCGATCTGATCTCCGACGTCCACCTCCGAAACGCAGCGAGCTGAGGAGCGACTCCGATGATGATGACCACGCTGAAGCGGCGTCTCGGGCAGGAAGACGGGTATTCGCTCGTCATCGCGATGCTGCTGTTGTCGATCATGATGGTGCTGCTCGCCGTCTCGCTCGAAGCGGGGAACGCATCACTGCGGCAGTCGGGCATCTCGATCGAGTGGAGCAAGTCCCTCACGGTTGCCGAGGCCGGCACCAACCAGGCGGTCACGCTGCTCGGTCAAAGCCGGGCGGCCACGAACCCATGCAGCATCGGGACGAGCACGGTGTGCACCGGCGGGGGCGGCGAATACCAGATCACGTGGTCGACGAACGGCGGCTCGGTGCTCGTCACGTCGATCGGGTACTTCCCGACCAAGGCCGACCCGACGTTCACGCGAGAGGTGCAGGTGACCTACTCGCCGGTGCCGTCGTTCAAGTACGCGATCTTCTCTCAAAACGCCCTGGACGTGGC
>JANMPG010000085.1:0-14090 GCA_031369745.1 Actinomycetes bacterium | reverse complement strand
GCCGTCGGGCTCGATGATCGGCCACAACGCGAGCGCCTCGTCGGGTTCGATCATCCGCCCGTGCCAGCCGAAGGACTGGGCCGCGCCCCAGCGCCGCCAGAGCTCCGCGAGGCGCTCCTCGTTGTACGCCACCTCCAGGGTTCCGACCGGCAGCAACGCGGGGTCGCCGTCGAACGTGAGGCGGGCGTAGGTGCGGATCGTCGCGTCGGCCGTTCGCGACAGGAAGGGGGACGTGCTGGTGCGGCTGACGAGCCCGGGCGCGTGCGACGATGAGCCGCCCGTTGCGAATAACGGACCCTTGTCGAGCACCGTGACGTCGTGCTCCCCGCGCTGCACCAGCTCGTCGGCCAACGCGGCGCCGACCACGCCCGCTCCGATGATCACGATCTTCCGCTGGGTCACGCGTGCCTCCGGATCGTTCCGCGGCAGTCTAGTGGCGCATCAGACCAGGATGGTCTTGGCGATCTCGGTTGCCTTATCGACGTGTTCACGGTCGACGAACACGTGGGATTCGCGATCCAAGAATGCGAGGAAGCCGGCGGTCGGCGGTTTGACCCACCACACGATGCCGGCTGCTTCGAGCGCCTCGCCGATCTGCGCGGCATGCTCGGCCGTGCAAGCGCACAGATGCACCGTTCGAACGTCCCTCGGGACATCCCAGGCACGCTTCATCGACGACCCATCACCAAACAGGAGAGGCGCTCCCTTCGGGAGCGCCTCTGGAACGACACGAGCTCGGTGCGGCTAGTTGCCATCCTCTGCGGCTTCCGCGACCTCGACCGCGACCTCGACCTCGGCCAGCGCGTCGGCGGCGAGGTCTTCAGCAACCGACTCCTCGACGATCGCCTCGGCGGCGAGTTCGTCCGCGGCCTCGTGCAGCGCCTCGGCCTCCAGGGCCTTTTCGACGGCAGCCTCGTGCAGAACCTCGGCCACGGTCATCTCCTCGGCGGCGTCCTCGACGAGCGCTTCGGCGGCTTGCTTCATATCCTCATCGGGCATTGACTGCTCCTTCGTGCCGGGCGTCAGGGAGACGGAGGCTAGCACGGAGCCGCTTCTTCACGCTTTGATGCGTTCCCGCTTCGGGTCATACATGGGCTCGAGGGACACGTTGATCGGGTAACGCTTCCCGACGATGTCGAGCTCCCAGGAGCCGGTCGCGAGGTACTCATCGGTGATGTCTTCTTCCCGTTCGACGATCGCGAGCCCGACGCTGCCGCCCAGTGTGTGTCCGTAGGCGCCGTTGCGGTTCTCGCCGACGTGTTCACCGTCGCGGTACAGCTGCTCGTCGCCGTAGAGCAGCGGCTCGGGGTCTTGTACCAGCACTTGCACCATCCGTGCCGTGCGCACGCCCGAATCGCGCTGCTTCGCCAGGGCATCGCGCCCGATGAACCCGCCCGGCTTGTCCCAGGCGACCACGAAATCCAGTCCGACGTCGATCGGCGTGTCGGAGTTGTCGATGTCCAGCCCGTAGTCGCGATAGCCCTTCTCCAGGCGCAGCGAGTTCAACGAGCCGAGCCCGGCGTTTCGGATCCCGAGATCTGCTCCTGCCGCAAAGAGCGAGTCGAAGACCGTGAGCGCGTAGTCGGTCGGGATGTGCAGTTCCCACCCCAGCTCGCCCAGGTAGGTGACGCGCATCGCGAACGCCACCGCGTTGCCGACCTCGATCTCCTTGGCGCGCATGTACGGGAAGGCCTCATTCGACAGGTCGGCGGTCGTGAGGCGTGACAGCAACTCGCGTGACCGGGGGCCTTGCACCGTGAGCAACGTCCGCGACGACGACATGTCGGTGATCGCCACGTACTCGCCGCCGACGCCGTGGCGCTCGAGCCACGCGATCATCCGCCGGTGGATGATGTCGGCGCCGACCACCAGGTAGGCGTCCTCATCCAGGCGCGTCACCGTGACGTCGGTCCAGATCCCGCCGCGCTCGGTCAACCACTGCGTGTACACGATCTTGCCGATCGGCACGCTCACGTTGGAGGTGCTGACCCTGTTCAACAGCGCTTCGGCGCCGGGACCCTTCACCAGGATCTTGGCCATGAACGACATGTCCATCACGCCGACGGCCTCGCGCACCGCGCGGTGCTCGACGGCCTGCGCGTCGAACGACTGGTCGCGCGCCCAGCCCTGGGGTCGTTCGTGCGACACGCCTTCGTCGGCGAACCACTCGGGCACCTCGTAGCCGGACAGCACCATGAAGTCGGCCCCGGCGTCGACCAACCGATCGTGGATCACGCTTCGCCGGACGTTGCGCCCGCTCCACGGCTTCCACGACGGGAACGCTGAGTCGCCGAACAGCGCGCCCAGCAGCTCGACCCCCCGCTCGGCACGGAACGAGCGGTTCGTCATGAACGGCATCATGCGATCCACGCTCATGCCGGTGACGTCCATGGCCGGCTCGCCCTCCACGATCCACTGCGCCATCAGCGACCCGACGCCACCCGACAGCAGGATGCCGAGCGAGTTCAACCCGCACGCGCTGAAGAAGCCGCGGAGCTCCGGCGCCTCGCCCAGCAGCGGGCCGATGTCGGGCGTGAAGCTCTCCGGCCCGCAGAAAAACTGCCGGATCCCGGCCTCGTGCAACGAGGGGAACCGGTCCATCGCGTCGGACAGGAAGCCCGCCATGCGATCCCAGTCCGGCGGCAGCACCGCGAACCCGAGGTCTTGCGGGATGCGGTCCAGTGACCACGGAGCGGCCTTCGGCTCGAAGAGCCCGACGAGGATCCCGCCCGATTCCTCCCGGTAGTAGCCGTAGCGGTCCGGGTCCTCGACCACGGGCAGGTCGGGGTGTGCCCACTCGACGTCGTCGGTCAACAAGTAGTAGTGCTCGGCGGCTTGCAGCGGGATCGTGACGCCCGCGAGCGCTCCGAGCTGGCGCCCCCACATGCCGGCCGCGATCACCACGGTCTCGGTCTCGATCGGACCCTGGTCGGTCTCGACGCCGGTGACCGCGCCGTTGGCGGTCACGAACCCGGTGACCGTGACGCCTTCGATCAGTCTCGCGCCGCCCATGCGCGCGCCCTTCGCGTAGGCCTGCGTGACGTCGGCGGGGTTGGCCCGACCTTCGTCGGGCACCCACGCCGCGGTGATGATGTCGTCGACCATGGCCGAGGGCCAGTGGCGCTTGACCTCTTCGGGCCCGACCAGCTCGACCGGCACGCCGTGCGCTTTGGCGAAGTTCGCCTCGCGCGTGACGGTCTCGACACGCTGGGGGGTGCACGCGAGGTGCAGGTGCCCGATCCGGCGGAACCCGGTGTCCTGTCCGGTTTCCTCCGTGAGTTGGGGCAGCAGGTCGGAGGTGTAGCGCGACATCCATAGGAACGTCTCGGTGGGCATGCCGGCCGACGTGATCAACCCAGCTGCGTGCCAGGTGGTGCCGGCGGTCAGTTCCTTGCGCTCGAGCAGAACGACATCGCGCACCCCGATCTTCGTGAGGTGATACGCGATGCTGCAGCCGATCACGCCGCCGCCCACGATCACGACCTGGGCGCGCTGGGGGAGTGCGGTGTCCGTCACGTTGCCTCCTGCTTGGTTTGGGCCGGCGGGAGCCGACCTGATCGCGCGCACATGCTATCCGGGCCTGAACGCGAGTTAGTAATCGCGAGGTCGGCGCGTGCGCAGCGGGGCGAACGGGTCGACGTGGACCAACACGGCGCTGGCGGCCACGAGCGCGACACCGATCGCGGGAACGAGCACGATCGAGCCCGGCACGGGGAAGGCGCGTGCAGCCAACAGGGCGAAGCCCGCGCCGGCCGCCACCGTGCCGGCGATCGCTCCCGCCATGCCCGGCCATCCCGAGCGAGCGGCCGGTGGTGGGTCGACCGGTCGCTCCGCCCACCGGAACCCGAACAGAAACGGCAGGATGCAGATGGCACAGGCCAACCACCAGGCGGGCCGCAACAGCCACCACGCGCTCGACAGTGCAGCGGGTTGCGGGGCCACGCCCGTGGGGAACAGCAACACCGCCGCGAGCACGACCGCGCTCATGTTCCACAGATAGAAGGTCATCACCGTCGAGTTGGCGACGATCACGGCGAGCCACACGCGGGGCCGCTGCAGCCAGCGGTTGCCCGGTGTCTGGAACATGAGTGCCACGCCGAATTGCCACACGCCCAGCGCAAGCAGCGCCAGCGAGGGCGGCTGTGCGTTGGATCTACTCGCATGTGTCAGCCCGATCATCGAGATCGGGTAGTCGAACCAGGTCGCCATGACGGCGAGCGACGCGAGCCCTCCCGCGGCCATCGCCCAGGGCAACCGGCGACGCGCGTCCAACGCCCCCTCTCGCCACAGGATGCCGAGCTCGAGCAGCGCGAGCCACACGAACGCGTAGTTGAGGGCGCCGACGACCGGAACGTCGGCGCCGAATCGCAGGTTGTCCACGACGAACGCGCCGATCACGAGCCCGGACAACACCCGCACGCCGCCGAACCGCCGGTGCGCCTCGTACAGGGCGGGGATCGCCGCGATCGCGAGCACGTATACGGCGAGGAACCACAGAGGGAGCGCCACCTCTTCGCCACCCGTGCGCGCGACGCTGCGCGGCAAGATGCCGATAGCCACGCCCGCGAGCGGGATCAGCGTCCAGAACGCCACGAACCACAACGCCGGGCGGATCAGGCGGGCAGACTTCGCGCGCAACCAGTCGGCATAGCGCTCACCGCGACGGTGCGCCGAGGCCCATGAGCCGCCATTGGTGAATCCACCGACGATGAAGAACAACGGCATCACCTGGAAGACCCAGGTCACGATCTGCAGGTCGGGGTTCAGCTCTAGCAGGTTGGAACCGGTGAACGCGCCGTTGCGGTAGCCGAGCACGGCCATCGTCCAGTGGCCGAGCACCACGACACCGATCGACACGACGCGGATCAGATCGACGTATCGGTTGCGCGAGTCGGGCGTGGCCGCGACCAGATCCCGGCCGCGATCCGACGAGCGCTCGGACGCGCCCTGCCTCATCGGGCGATCTTGGCACGAACGAGGTGCGGGCGCTACCCGTTGGTTACTTCGGCGCGGGTCAGCGCGCGTTGCCGCGAACGTCGATGACGGTCTCGGCGTTCACGCGCTCGTGCACGGCCAGACGCAGTTCGGCCTCGATCGAGCGGTGCTCTACGACGAGACCCGACAAACGGGCGCGCAGACCACTGTTGTCGTTGTGGGGCATCCCGTTTGCGACGGGTTTCATGTCCAAGGTGCTCGTGGGTGCCATGAGGGGGATGTTCCTTCCGTTTCGACGACCACCACCGTAGGGCACAACGCAGGGGATCTCATCGGCCGGGGGTCTCATCCTCCGGTGCGGATGCCCGTGGCAAACGGACCTACGCCGAACGGGAAACGTCCAGCTCACGCCTCGCGTCGGCGTTCCATGCGAACGCCGTGCCAGGTAGAGCCCCCATCCGCCTCTTCGAAGCGCTCGACCACGAGCAGCCCGACCTTCTCCGCGACGCGCACCGATGCCACGTTGCCGGCATCGGCATAGGCGCGGGCGACATCGGCGTCCAGCGTCGTGAACGCGTAGTCGACGAGGGCGTCGATCGCCTCGGTGGCGTACCCGCGCCCCTGATGGACCGGCGCCATGGTGTAGCCCACCAGCATCACGCCGGCATCATCGCGATCGGGGCACAAGCCGACGTCGCCGACCAGGTCAGCCGTGTCGAGCGTTTCGACGCTGAACTGCACCCAGCCGCCCGGCTCCCCGGGGGCGCGACGCAACATCTCTTCGATCTCGCCGCGCACGTGATCGGGGTCGGTCTTGTGCCAGCCCTGGTGCACGTGCACGTCGGGGTCGCTGCGGTATGCGGAGATCGCCTCGGCGTCGCGGGACTGGGAACGCCGCAAGACCAGCCGGGCGGTGCGAATCTCGGTGAACGCCGGGTCCGTGCGCACCCGGCCAGACTACCGGTGAGGAACCGCGGAGGCTCAGGACGTTCAGTACGTGAAGTGTTCGCGCTCCATGCGCGACAGTTGCAGGACCATGCTGCGCATCTCCTCGTCGTCGGGGTGGTCGATCAACCAGGCCCGGACGCCGGCCATCAGCGATGAGATCTGATTGAGGGAAGAGGCGGAGGACACCAGCGACAGCAGTTCCGTGCGTTCCATACAGTTATAGGTACCGCGTACGACGCACGCAGGCTTGCTCTCCAACGTTGTTGCCACGGGAGCACCACACATCCGCAACAACGCGGCAGTCGTAGCATGGAGCCATGGTCATCGCGATCGGCTCGGCGGCTCCCGCCGTGAGCGGCGTGCCCGGCGGCGAGCCGCACGTCCTCGTCTTCTTCAAGGTCACCTGCAGCACTACACAGATCGCCGCCCCGGCGATCGAGCGCCTCGCCCAGGGCTACCCGGGGCGTGTGGCCGCCGTCGTGCAGGACCCGCAGTCCGCGCTCGACCGTTTCGCCCGGGAATACGACCTGTCGCTGCCGATGGTGTCCGATCTCGACCCGTACCCCGCATCGGACGCCTACGGCATCGTCTCGGCTCCCACCGCGGTCGCGGTCGCGGCCGACGGGACGGTGCTCGATGTCGTGGAGTCGTGGGACCGCGGCGGATGGAATCGCCTGTCCGAGGCCTTCGCGGCAGCCCTGGGAGTCGATCCTTCGGCGGTATCCGAGCCTGGTGACGGGCTCCCCGCCTTCAAACCTGGCTGAACCACCCGCAACGTCCGCTCGGTCTGAGCGGCCACCCGGATCGGTGCGGCGCCCCTCGGCGCACGGTAGGTTTCCGCCACCGACGACGAGGAGGCACGCATGACCGACACGAAGACCATCGCTTTCTTCCCCGAGCCGGGAGCATGGGGGCCCACCAACAACTGCGTCGCGATCGCCAACGTGCTCGCCGCACGCGGTCACCGGATCGTGTTCGTTGTCGACGAATCCTTCAGCGGTGTCTTGGAGGCCAAAGGCTTCGAAGAGCGGCTGATGCGCATGGCCGCCCCCGAAGACAACGCCGACCCCGACGCCGACCCGTGGGCGGAGTTCATCCGGGTGACGGCGCCGGAGTTCCGCAAGCCCACGATCGAGCAGATCGAGACGGTGACGAAGCCGATCTGGGAGGCGCTGGTCGCAGGCGAGCAGTACAGCCACGACACCGTGATGGGCATCTGGGACGACGTCCACCCCGACGTCGTGGTGACCGACAATGTCACCGGGTACCCCGCGCTGGAGCTGGCGGGCTGCCCGTGGGTCCGGTTCGTGTCGGCGAACCCACTGGAGATGCACGACGAGCTGCTTCCGCCGGTGTTGTCGGGGTTGCCGGTGGCCGACCTGAGCCAGTGGCAGGCGTTCCGTGAGGAGTACCACGTGCAGCACGCCGGCTTGCTCGCGCAGCACAACGACTTTCGGATCTCGGTCGGCACGGCGCCGTGCGCGCGGGACGAGTTCAACACCCACTCGCCGTGGCTGAACCTCTACCTGTTCCCCGAGGCGGTCGACTACGCGCGCGCCGAGCCGCTGGGGCCGACCTGGCACCGCCTCCAGTCGACCGTGCGCACCGGCGAGGCGCCGTTCGACGTGGCCGAGATGGTGCCGGGGACCGGCAAGGTGGTCTATCTGTCTCTCGGGTCACTCGGGTGCATGGATCTCGGGTTGATGCAGCGGCTGATCGATGCCATGGCGACTACCAGGCACCGAACGATCGTGTCGATGGGCCCGCTGAAGGACCAGATGACGCTCGGGCAGAACATGTACGGCGACGAATTCTTGCCCCAGCCTTCGATCTTGCCGCAGTGCGACCTGCTGATCACCCACGGGGGCAACAACACCACGTGCGAAGGCTTCCATTTCGGCTTGCCGATGATCGGCCTGCCGTTGTTCTGGGACCAGTACGACAACGCGCAGCGGCTCGATGAGACGGGCTTCGGAGTGCGCCTACCCACCTACGACTGGACGCCCCAGCAGCTCACGGGTGCGGTCGACCGGCTGCTCGGCGATGATGCACTCAACGCGAAGATGACCGCGATCGCGTCGGCCGTTCGAGCCGACCCCGGGCATGTGAAGGGGGCAGATCTGGTCGAGCGACTGGCGCTGACGGGGGAGCCCGTCACGGGCTGAGCGCCCTCGGCGCTCCTGTCTCGTGTGCGAGACTGCGCGCCGTGGGATCGAGGACCCCGAACTCCGCCGCCATGAAGCGACCTCCGCGTGTTCGTGAAGATCAGTCCGCAGGCTTGCCGAAGGCGAGCTCGTCGCCCTCCTCGCCGGCTTCCGCGATCGACACGACGAGGGCAGCCACGGCGAGAGCGAGGCCGGCGCCGAGGAGCACGCCGGCGATCGTGTCGGACAACCAGTGGACGTCGAGGTACACACGCGACAGCGCCATGAGCGATACGTACGCCGCCGCGATGATGCCCCAACGGCGTCGCCGATGCCCTGAGGTCGTGAAGACGATCACCAACGCAACTGCGGTGGCAGCCACGGCCGTCGCATGACCTGATGGAAACGAGTACCCGCCGGCGTCGACAAGAGGCAATGGCGGGCGTCCCCGGTGGAAGAACACCTTGGCAGACGTCAAGGCTGCCTCGGCGACGAGCCACGTGCCAAGCCACACGATCAGCGCCGACCACCGCCGCTTGATCGCGAGCCATGCTCCGACCGCGGCGCGCAGCGGAAACGTCACGAGACCGGCGCCGGCGATGTTCAGGAACCGAGCGATCGCATCGAGCACACCTATCCGGATCCCCGAGGCCGCGTCGAAGACCCTCGCATCGAAGTGACCGATCGGTGCGAAGGTGGTGATCGGAGCGAGCTCGGGCGCGTGACGGCCGACGCTCACGAACAGCCCTCCCATCGCCGCCAGCAGGAAAGCGGCCCACAACAACGTCGTCCGGCGATCGGTCAGCACGCAGCGCACCCTATCCGGAGCAGCTCACTTCGCCCTATCGTGGACATCATGACGGCGACGGGTCCGCTGCGCGTGTCTCGCTCGGTGCTGATCCCCGAGGGCGAGTTGCGTTGGCGATTCAGCCGTTCGTCGGGACCCGGCGGGCAGGGCGTGAACACGGCCGACTCCCGCGTCGAGCTCAGCTTCGACGTCGTGCACACGACCGCGCTCGGGCCCGTGCAGCGGGCTCGCGCCCTCGAGCGACTGCGCGGTCGGTTGGTCGACGGTGTCCTGACCGTCAAGGCGTCCGCCCAACGCTCGCAGCTGCAGAACCGGGAGGCTTCGCGCGAGCGGCTGGCCGCGGTGCTGGCCAAGGCGATCGCGCCCCCACCGCCCAAGCGCCGACCCACGAAGCCGAGCAAGGCCGCCAAAGAGCGTCGTTTGGCGAGCAAGCGACGCCGAAGTCAGACCAAGCGTCTGCGCCAGCCTGACGAGGAGTAGGGAGGGAGACCCGCAACGGGCCGGGCGCGAAGCGCCCGGCCCGTTTTGCGTGATCGATCCTCGCTAGCCGACGATGAACGTTCCGTTCATCGTCGTGGGGTGCACGTCGCACTGGAACCGATACGTCCCGGCGTCCATCGCCGGCACGTCGTAGGTCGTGGTGGTTACTCCGGTAACGATGTCTCCGGTGAAGGCTGCGTCGGAACCCTGCGCGTCAGAGTAGAGCGCGATGTTGTGCTGCGTGCCTTCGTCCTGGTTGTCGATCGCGATCGTGAACGCTTCGCCGGCAGGCGCGGCCAAGCAGTGCGTGTCGAACATCGCACCGTTCGCGGTGACCGAAAGCGCGGCCCCATCGGGCTCACACGTCATCGGCTCCATCGAAGCGGACGGGCTCGGGTAGCCGCCCGCACCGACGGTGAAGATGATCGGGACACCCTTGCCCGGACCAGCCACCGCATACACCCCGTCGGTGAACGTCAGGGTCGAGATACCACTGATACCGACGTCGGAGGCCATGTTGCTGAGGCCCCCGAGGAATCCGACCGGCGCCGGACCCTGGTAGAGGCTTTTGAACCAGTTGGTGACTTCCTTGTTCAGCTGGTCGGCGGGGGCGTCGTGAAGCACCTGCGCAAAGGAGATCTGACCGGGTTTCGCGCTCGTGTTCTCCATCGCGATCGTCTGCGTGCCGGTCGGCACCGAGTCCGGGAGCCCGCGTACTGTCGAGCCGTCCCACGTGAGCGTTATGTCAGCCTCGGGGAACGAACCGGTCGGGTCTCCAACGACCTCGAACACCTGATGCATGCCGTCGATGGCATGCGGGGTGCCTTGTGCATCGGGCATCCAACAGAACGCCGCGTACGTGCCCGGCGGCAGGTCGATCGCGATGTCGCCAGACATCCCTGGAGAGAACAAGCCGATGCTGGGCATCCCGGCCTCCGACAGCCAACCGGGTTGTTGGGCGTTGGGGTCCTGCAGGAGCGCTGAGATGTCGTCGTCGGTCTTGTCACCTGCGACCGACTGAAACTCGATGAAGTGGGGCATGCCACCGACGTTCTCCACATGCAGGGTCTGCACACCGGCCGGGATCGTGTCCGGCATCAAGAACTGGAACTCCGTCATCTGGATCGTGATCGCCTCGGGTGTCTGGCCGGCCGGCGACGATGTCGCACTGGTCGACGTGTTGGCGGAGCAGGCTGCAAGGAGCAGCGTCGCAACGGCTGTTGCGGCGAGCGCTCGTTTCATGGAACCCTCCTTCAGGGTGGTCTGGATACCGAGAAACCTTACTCGCGGGTGTTCCGTCGTCGCGAATGATGAGGCACCCGGATCGCATGGGTGCGGGCACTCCCGAGGATCGGGGTGGTGTCCTCACCGGCGAGCCGCGTTCAAATCAGAGTTTGAAGGTCAGCTTCTTGGCGCAGCTCAACAGCGTTGCGCTCCCAGCGAACTTCACGCGCATCTGGTAGCTGCCTCGCGCCGGCCGGGGGAAGCTCGCCCGGTAGGTGGCGTCGGGGTTGCCGTCGCTGTCACGGTCCCCGAAGGAACGCACCGACACGGTCTTGGTCGACGCGCGCACCCACTTCGCGCCCGAGCGCTTGTACAGGCTGACGGTGACCTTCGAGGTGCTCTCGGAGAACTCCAAGACACCCTTGGCGCCGACCTTCGTGGTGCCCTTCGTGACCTTGAGCGTCAGGGCCGTCGGGGCCTTGTCGTCGTTCGTGATCGTCCCGGTGCCCGTCGCAGATGCGAGCCCGGCGCCCGAGGGGTTGGACAGGGTGGTCGAAAAGGTCTCGTCGGGCTCATACGTTGTGTCGCCCGTGACGGAGATCGCGACCTCTTGGGTCGTCACTCCGGGCGCGAAGGAGACGGAGCCGGTGCCGCCGACGTAGTCGCTGCCGGCGGTCGCGGTGGCATCCACAGTTGCCCAATCGGCCGTTGCGGTGAACGCCGAGGGGTTCGACAAACTGACGGTGAAGGTCGCAAGATCCGTGCCGCTGTTGCCTTCGGTCCTGGAGACATCACCGATCGACATCGTCGGTACAGGGTCGTCGTCCGTGATCGTGGCGACCGCCGTGCCGTCGAGGATCGTCGTGCTGAACGGCGCCGACAGGTCGAGCGTGAATGTCTCGCCACCTTCGTACGTGGCGTCGTCGGTGAGCGGCACTGCCACTTGGATGCTCGTACTCCCGGCCGAGATGACCGCGGTGCCCGACGTCGCGGAGAAGTCGCTGCTCGCGACCGCTGTGCCGTCGGTCGCCGCGTAGTCGACATCGACTTCTTGCCCGCTCGGCGCCGACAGGCTGACCGTGAACGACAGGGTGCCGTCGGCTTCGTTGGCGCTGCCGTCGGCAACCGACACCGTCGGCTCGGCGTCATCATCGACGATCGTGCCAGTGGCGGTGTCCTTGGTCACCGCCACCGTTGCGTTGCTCAGCGTGAGCGTGAAGGTCTCGTCGGCTTCGTTCACGGCGTCGTCGACGATCGGCACGTTCACGGTTTTGGACGTCTGACCGCTGTTGAAGGTGAGGGTTCCCGTGGTGGTCGTGTAATCGTCGCCGGCGGTCGCCGTGTTGTCGCTGCTCGCGTATTCCACCGTTTGGGTACTCGCGGAACTGTTCGTCATGATCACGCTGAACGACATCGGGCTCGCGTTCTCATCGGACGTGCCGTCCAGCACGACGAGGGAGGGCGGACCTTCGTTGTCGTAGATCGTGCCGATCGCCTGCGCGTCGCCGATCGTCGCGTTCACCGGGTTGGTCAGGTTCACCTCGAACGCTTCCGTGCCCTCGGTCATGGTGTCGCCGAGGATCGAGATGCTGATGGTCCCGCATCGGCACCCGCCCCCGGTGAGGGCGACGGTGCCGCTCTTGGCCGTGTAGTCGCTGCCCGCTGTGGCGGTGCCGTCCGCCGTCGCGTAGGCGACCGACACGCTGCCGCCGCCCTTGGAGCCGCTCCATGTCACGCGGAACGACATCGTCTGCTGTCCTGCGTTCCCCTCCACGATCGAGGCATCGGCGATCTTGATCGTCTTCACACGTGCGGCCGATGCGGGCGCCGCAAGCCCCAGCGGAAGGAGCGCGGCGAGCACGCCTGCGAGGGCGAGGATGGCGGTCGAACGAGCGGTTCGCGACACGGTTGGCCTCCACTGGTCTGCGTACTGATTGACTCGTGAATGGTGTCGGCCGTTCAGGGGATTCAGGGCATACCCCGAACGCACATCTGTGGCTACCGAGAAGGAGGTAGTCGCTGCAGGGTGTTCGCTCAGGTACACTGCCTGGGTCGCGTCGGACGGTTGAGGTTTGACGCCGCACCTCTCACTCACCGATGTCGAGGCTTCCTGCCCGACATCCGGCGCACCCGCCTCAGCCACGCGGTCAGCGTCGAACGATGACGCTCGTTTGCGAGCAGAAGGCGGTATCCCCAACATGACCAGTACAGCTACGCGTGCTTCCCGCACGTCCGATTACGCCGACGTGCAGCCGCGGTTCGCCGATCTCGGCGTGTCCAAGCCGATCGCCGATGCCCTCGAGATGCGCGGCATCGCAACGGCGTTCCCGATCCAGGCGCTCGTGTTGCGCGATGCCATGGCCGGGCGCGACGTACAGGCGCGTTCGCGCACGGGCAGCGGCAAGACGCTGGCCTTCGCGATCCCGATCGTGGAGCGCCTGCAGCACTCCGACCGCTCGCCGCAGGCGCTGATCCTGGTGCCGACGCGCGAGCTCGCCAGCCAAGTCACAGAGGAGTTCCGTGCGATCGCCGACGTGAAGGAGCTCCAGATCGCGGCCGTCTACGGCGGCGTCGGCATCGGGCCCCAAGCCAAGCGGGCACGCCACGCCGACGTCTTGATCGCGACGCCGGGACGTTTGCTCGACTTGGTCGCGCGCAAGTTCGTGCGGCTGGATCGCGTTCGCATCGCGGTATTGGACGAAGCCGACCGCATGCTCGACATGGGGTTCCTGCCCGACGTGCGTCGGATCTTGGCGCTGCTTCGTGAGGATCGCCAAACGATGCTGTTTTCCGCGACGCTGGAAGGCGAGATCGCGAAGCTTGCCGAGGGCTCGACGCACAACGCCGTGATGCACAAGATCAAAGACGATCGCCCGACGGTGTCCTCGGCGACCCACCGGTTCGTGGGAGTGGCGCACACCGACAAGTACTCCACGTTGGTTCGCGAGCTGGCGGCCGACCGCGGTCTCACCCTCATCTTCACGCGGACCAAGCGAGGCGCCGACAAGCTCGCTCGCAACCTGAAGAAGGACGGTTTTCGCGCGGGCGCGCTACACGGCGACATGAACCAGGGACAGCGCGAGCGCGCGCTCGGGCACTTCGCGGCCGGGCGCAGCGACGTGCTCGTGGCCACGGATGTGGCCGCGCGGGGGCTCGATCTCGAGCACATCAGCCACGTGATCAACTTCGACCCGCCCGGCGATGACAAGACCTACGTGCACCGCGTGGGCCGCACCGCGCGCGCGGGGCGAAGCGGCACCGGGATCACCTTCGTGACGCCGGAGCAGAACCGCGACGTGGCGGTCATGGCCAAGACGTTGAAGTTGGACAAGGAGTTCGAACACGCGGGGCTCGCGCGCCGCTCGATCCATCAGGATCGCAACGGTAAACCCGAGGGGACGCGGTCACGCTCGGGGAAGAAGCCTCGGTATCAGCCGCGCCCGAACGATCGCACGCGAACGTAAGACCCCCGGGGGCGGGGTCGCTCGGGTCGTTAGCTGTCCGAGCCCTTGCCCTTGTTCTTCTTCGCGGCCTTCGCGGCGCGCTTTTCC
>JANMPG010000072.1:0-3023 GCA_031369745.1 Actinomycetes bacterium | reverse complement strand
CGAGCTGGTTGTTGGCGGCGCCGGCGACGATTCGGCAACGCAAACCCGGGATCGTCTCGCCGTTGAGTATGCCGCCGGCCGCACAGGGCGCGAGCACGTCGCACCCTGTGGTGAGAGCGGCCTGCGGTGCGATCGGCTCCGCGCCGCACGCGTGCACACGAGCCGGGTCGACGTCGGCTGCCATGACCGTGGCGCCCGCCCCACGAAGCAGCGCGAGCAGCCGCGCGCCGACCGAACCTACGCCCTGGACCAGGACCGAGCGCAACGCAAGATCGTCACTGCCGAACGCGTGGCGGCAGGCGGCGCGGATCGCATGGAGCACGCCGATCGCTGTGCCCTCCCCCGGGTCACCCGCCCCACCGTTGGCGAGCGAGCGTCCCAGCACGTGGTCGGTTCGCTCGGCGATGAGGTCCATGTCCGCGGGGCCGGTGTTCATGTCCGCGGCGGTGACGTAGGTGCCATGCAAGGCCTCGACAAGCTCGGCGTATCGACCGATCACGTCGCGGCGAGCTTCGGAACCAAGGTCCGGCACATCGGGCACCGCGAGCACCGCCTTGCCACCGCCGTAGGGCAGGCCGGCCACGGCCTGCTTCATACTCATGGCTTCCGACAACCGCAGTGCGTCACGCAGAGCATCCATCGGCTCCGGGTAGACCTTCATCCGCGTGCCGCCCATCGCTGGACCGAGCACGGTCGAGTGCACGGCGATGAACATCCATGTGCCGGTCGGCTCGTCGTAGCGAGCGACGAGCTCTTCCCCATCCCACCCCCGCAGATCTTTGAACACGCGGGACCTCACACAGGCGCACGCTCGACCGTGACGTGGTGGGAGTAGATGCCGAAGTAGATGCTCGGGTCCGTGACGCGATGTTGCACCACGATCGTCCACGTGCCGGCACCGAGCACCCGGCTCTTCTCCATAGTGAGCGTGAGGCTATCCTCGCCAATGCCCCCCGCTTCGACGCGGAGCACGGTACTCATCGAGGTGGGCAGCAAGAGCGGATTGGCGCTGCCCTTGACCGCTCGGAACCGCAACTGACACGCGCCCGAGCCGACACCCGTGGCGTTCGGCTCGCACTCCGCATCGCCGTCGAACCGAGCGATCACGAGATCGCTCTCGCCCGGCGGGATCGTCATCGAGATCGAGGCCACGGTCACCCAGGCGGTGCTCGACGTGCCAACCAGGTTCTCGCCGTAGGTCGTCTTGACCTGCTTGATCGCCTTGGCAGACGACAGGTTCAGATCGCGGTCACTCGATCGCGCGTTCACCGCGATGCCTCCACCGAGCGCACCCAGCGCGAGGGCGCTGACCACCGCTCCAACTACGAATGACCGTCGCATCGTCCCCTCCTGATGTTGATTCCCGCGACCCTAACCCGGGAACGACAGAGGCGGGGCCGAAGCCCCGCCTCTGTGCGTTCCGCGAGCTGGGATGCCTGCGGGTCTTCTAGTGCGAGTGGCCGTGACCGCCTGCGGCGTCGTCGGCCGGCTCCTCCGGCTTCTCGACCACCGCCGACTCGACCGTGAGCACGATCGCCGCGATGGACGCGGCGTTCTGCAGGGCCGACCGGGTGACCTTCGTCGGGTCGACGATGCCGGCCTTCATCATGTCCACCCACTCGCCGGTCGCGGCGTTGAAGCCACGGCCGTCGCCCTCGGTGCGGATCTGGGCCACGATGACCGCGCCCTCATAGCCCGCGTTCTGCGCGATCCTGCGGGCAGGCTCGGCCAGGGCATCGCGAACGATCTTCGCGCCCGTTGCCTCGTCGCCGTCAAGGTCGAGCTTGTCGAGCGCGGCCTCGGCACGGATCAGCGTGACGCCGCCGCCGGGCACGATGCCCTCCTCGACCGCTGCGCGGGTCGCCGAGACGGCGTCCTCGATGCGGTGCTTCTTCTCCTTGAGCTCAACCTCGGTGGCCGCGCCGACCTTGATCACGGACACGCCGCCGGACAGCTTCGCGAGCCGTTCCTGCAACTTCTCCTTGTCCCACGAGGAGTCCGTCTTCTCGATCTCGGCCTTGATCTGGTTGACCCGGCCGACGACCTTCTCGCTGTCGCCGCCGCCCTCGATGATCGTGGTGTTGTCCTTGGCCACGATCACCTTGCGGGCGTGGCCCATCAGCTCGGTGGTCACGTTCTCGAGCTTCAGGCCGACCTCTTCGGACACGACCTCGCCGCCCGTAAGGACCGCGATGTCTTGCAGCATGGCCTTGCGACGATCGCCGAAGCCCGGGGCCTTGATCGCGATGGCGTTGAACGTGCCACGGATCTTGTTGACCACGAGCGTTGCGAGGGCCTCACCGTCGACATCCTCGGCGATGAGCACCAGCGGCTTGCCCGCCTGCAGGACCTTCTCGAGGACCGGCAGGAGCTCCTGCGCACTGGAGATCTTCTTGTTGACGATCAGCAGGTAGGGGTCATCGAGGACCGCCTCCTGCCGCTCGGGGTCGGTGACGAAGTAGGGCGAGATGTAGCCCTTGTCGAACTGCATGCCCTCGGTGAACTCGAGCTCGATGCCGAAGGTGTTCGACTCCTCGACGGTGATGACACCGTCCTTGCCGACCTTGTCGAGGGCTTGTGCGATCGTTTCGCCGATCGCGGGGTCTGCGGCCGAGATCGACGCGACCTGCGCGACCTCGTCCTTGGACTCCACGTCCTTGGCCTGGTTCTTGATCGCCTCGACGGCCGACTCGACCGCCTTTTCGATGCCGCGCTTGAGCGCCATCGGGTTGGCGCCTGCGGCGACGTTCTTCATGCCGCCTTTGACCATGGCGCGAGCGAGCACGGTTGCCGTGGTGGTGCCGTCACCCGCGACGTCGTTCGTCTTGGTGGCGACTTCCTTGGTCAGCTGCGCGCCCATGTTCTCCCATGGGTCGTCCAGCTCGACTTCCTTGGCGATCGTAACGCCGTCGTTGGTGATCGTGGGGGCGCCCCACTTCTTGTCGAGCACCACGTTTTGGCCCTTGGGCCCAAGCGTGATGGCGACCGCGTCGGCGAGCTTGTCGACGCCGGCCTCAAGGCCG
>JANMPG010000057.1:0-3355 GCA_031369745.1 Actinomycetes bacterium | reverse complement strand
GGGCACTTCGCGGCCGGGCGCAGCGACGTGCTCGTGGCCACGGATGTGGCCGCGCGGGGGCTCGATCTCGAGCACATCAGCCACGTGATCAACTTCGACCCGCCCGGCGATGACAAGACGTACGTGCACCGCGTCGGCCGTACCGCACGCGCGGGGCGAAGCGGCACGGGGATCACTTTCGTGACGCCGGAGCAGAACCGCGACG
The DNA here is from genome assembly GCA_031369745.1 of Actinomycetes bacterium. Classification (GTDB taxonomy): domain Bacteria; phylum Actinomycetota; class UBA4738; order UBA4738; family HRBIN12; genus AC-51. The sequence goes on along the minus strand of JANMPG010000057.1, from coordinate 3,150 downwards.
TGGCGGTCATGGCCAAGACGCTGAAGTTGGACAAGGAGTTCGAGCACGCGGGGCTCGCGCGCCGCTCGACCCATCTCGATCGCAACGGCAAACCCGAGCAGACGCGGTCACGCTCGGGGAAGAAGCCCCGGTATCAGCCGCGCCCGAACGATCGCACGCGGGCCTAAGACCCCCGGGGGCGGGGTCGCTCGGGTCGTCAGCTGTCCGAGCCCTTGCCCTTGTTCTTCTTCGCGGCCTTCGCGGCGCGCTTTTCCTTCAGGGACTTGCTCGCCGCGGTCTTGCTGGTCTTGGCGCCGCCCTTGTCCTTGTTCGCCATCTCGGGCTCCTTCGCTCGCGCATCGGGAATGACGTTTGAGGCACCAGCCTACGCCTTCGGTGGGACTTGGTGCGAGGTGTCGCCGGTCGTGCACGGTGGGAGGTCCACAGCCTCGACGTCGGAGGTCACGGTCGACACGCAGGCGACCAGCGTCACCGTCGACCTCCGCGAGATCCGGTCACGCGCACTCCTGTGCGTCGGGGCGCGCCAGGTGGCGCTAGCCGACCAGCTGGTAGGCGCGGAACACGTCGTGCTCGATCGGCAGCACCTCGATATCCGAAAATCCTGCCTCTTGCGCGTAGCGGCGAAGCGTGTCGGGGCGCATGACGGTGCCCGTGCCCGCGGACCCGGGTTGTGACATCCCGTCCGGCAGGCACACGAGCACGCTGAACCCGTACATCACCTGGTCGATGGGGTTGGCCGGCGCTTCGAAACGTTCAGCGACGCCTTCGTCGACCACCATGACGAGTCCGCGATCGGAGGCGAGTCGGCGCATCGCGGCGAGCACCTTCGTCGGGTAGGGCATGTCGTGGATGCACTCGATCGCCTGGACGAGGTCATACCCCTGGCCGGGATCGGCTTCGGCAGCGTCGCGGTCATGGAACGTGACGCGGTCGGCGACGCCCATCTCCTCGGCGTTGATCCGTGCCTGTACGACGGACGGCTCATCGATGTCGAAGCCCTCGACCGTGGCTTCGGGGTAGGCGAGCGCGATCGCGATCGAAGACCATCCCGTGCCGCAACCGATATCGGCGACACGACCACCCGCTCGCAGGGCCTGGTCCACTCCCGAAAGCTGGGGGAGCCACTCCGAGCCGAGCTTCGACAGGAAGAGCGGGCGGTTCGTGTCGCTTTGCCCGGTGAGCATGTCGTCGCCGAAGTGTTCCCAGGTGACGCCACCCCCGGTGCGGAAAGCGGTCATGAGATCGGGGAGGCCCTGGTAGGCGCCGACCAAAGCCCGGGCGATCCCGGCCGAGTACGCGAGGCTGTCGCGGTCCAAGACGACCGCCGCGGTGGCATCGGGTAGCGCATAGCGCCGGCCGGCGGCGTCGGCGGATACATCGTCCACCGTCAGGTAACCGATGGCCGCCTGCTGCTCCAGCCACTCGCGGGCGTAGCGCTCGGCGATGCCCGCCCGCCCGGCGAGCTCGCCGGCCGTCGCCGGGGACCCGTTCAGCGCCTCATACAGGCCCAACTTGTCGCCTAGGTAGATCGTGGCGACCTCCATCGCCCCCATGATCGAGCCGAATACCCGCTCTGCGAATGCCTCCGTGTCGCTCATGTGCCCCCCTTGTTCGGATGCCGAAGACTACGCTGCGCGCGGCCCTGGCGGGGACCGTTGTCTGTCCCGAAGGTTTGGCGCGGGGCACGGCGGTGTGTCACCATGCGCGGGCAACACGATGTGCCCCCAGGTGCCCGAACGACCGTTCGTCGTTCGGGCGGACCCGCATGGTGCGGGTCCGAGGGAAGCCGGTGCAAGTCCGGCACGGTCGCGCCACTGTGACCGGGGAGCGAACCCGACGGAACCACTGGGATCTGTACGTCGCAGGCTATCTGGCCAAGCGGCGGCGGTCCTGGGAAGGCCGGGGGAGCGTCGATCCGGGAGTCAGGAAACCTGCCGGGGGCTCGAGGATCCGTCTCTCGCGAACGGCGACGGCCACGGCCACGGGCACCGCGACGTGACCCCCGGCTCCGAAGCGGATGGGCGGACCTCCGTTCGGCCGCGCGTTCGGCCGGGAAGGAGCCACCGCCGTGCCTCGTAGATCCCGAACGTTCCTCGTTGCGTTGTTCCTCGCAACGACACTGCTCCTGGCGGCATGCGCCTCAAGCTCGACCACGTTGGCCGGCGCCGGCAGTCCGTCGGTCAGTGCCGCTCCCGCGTTCCCGGTGACGCTCGATGCGGCCAACGGGTCCGTGACGCTTGACGCCAGGCCCACCAAGATCGTGTCGTTCAGTCCGACCGCGACCGAGATGTTGTTCGCGATCGGGGCCGGCGACCAAGTGGTCGCGGCCGATAGCTACTCGGACTATCCGGCCGACGCGCCCACCACCGAGCTGTCTGCGTATGACCCCAACGTGGAAGCGATCGCCGCATATGACCCCGACCTCGTGGTGTACACGTATGACCCGGGTGACCTGCAGAAGTCGCTTGACAAGCTGCACATCCCCGCGTTGATGGAGCCGGCGGCAACGACGGTCGAGGACGTGTATGCGCAGATGACCGAGCTCGGCGTGGCCACCGGTAACGAGGAAGAGGCTCAGGCGCAGGTGGACGATCTGACGACGAAGATCGCGACCGTCGTGTCGTCGGTCGGCGATGCCGGAGCGGGCATGACGTACTACTACGAGTTGGACGACACGTACTACTCGCTGACCTCGGACACGTTCATCGGCAACCTGTTCGGCGAGCTCGGATTGACGAACATCGCCGATGAAGCCAAGGGTGCGAGTTCTGGGTACCCCCAACTGTCGGCCGAGTACATCGTCGATGCCGATCCGACCCTGATCCTGCTCGCCGACACGAAGTGCTGTGGGCAGTCCGCGGCAACGGTCGCCGAACGTCCTGGGTGGAAGGGGATGACCTCGCTCGCAGACGACGGCGTCGTGGAACTCGATGACGACGTGGCGTCGCGATGGGGACCGCGAGTGGTCGAGTTGCTGCAACAGGTGGCCGACGTGGTGATGGAGCAGGCGGCGGCGTGAAGCACGCTGCACGACTGGCAAGCGCGCACCTGGTGGACGGGCGCGGGGGGGGGGGGGGGGGGGGGGCGGCCGCCCGCGGGCGGGGGGGGGGGGGGGGGGGGGGGGGGGGGGGGGTGAGGGGGGGGGGGGGG
>JANMPG010000039.1:0-7951 GCA_031369745.1 Actinomycetes bacterium | reverse complement strand
GGGTTCCTCGGCGCGGAGGTCGCGCGGGCAGAGCTGTTCTTGCGCGCGCAGCTGGTCTTCAGCCAGGACCTGACCAAGCGGCTCGAGTCGCTGCTGATGGTGGCGGCCCTGTACTGGCTGCTCACCTCGATCTTCACCTTCTTCCAGGTCCGCTTGGAGCGGAAGATCTCCAAGGGCTACGTGCGCCTGGCCGTGTCCACTGGAACGGGTCAGAAACGCACCCAGTTCATTCCGATCGTCCCCTCCGAGGATGGGGAGACGGAGTGAGTCAGCCGTACGGTAAGCCGGTTGTGCGCGTCGAGAACCTCTACAAGCGCTTCGGCGATCTGGAGGTCCTGCGCGGGATCAACATGGAGGTCGACGCCGGGGAGGTCGTCGTGATCTTCGGCCGCTCAGGGTCGGGCAAGTCGACGTTGCTTCGATGCATCAACTTCCTCGAGGACCCGACGTCGGGGACCATCGAGGTTTCGGGCATCCGGCTCGAGGGTGGCCACCGGACCCGACGCAAGCACGAGCAGATCCGCCAGCTCCGGGTTCACGCGGGCATGGTCTTTCAGCAGTTCAACCTGTTCCCGCACCGCACGGTGCTCCAAAACGTCATGGAAGGCCCGGTGGTCGTCAAGGGGCTCAAGGCCGACAGCGTTCGGCCAGTCGGGATGGAGCTGCTGGCAAAGGTCGGGCTGGCAGACAAGGCCGACGAATACCCCATCCGATTGTCGGGGGGCCAGCAGCAGCGCGTGGCTATCGCAAGGGCGCTGGCGATGGAGCCCGATGTGATGCTCTTCGACGAGCCCACCTCCGCGCTGGACCCGGAGCTGATCGGGGAGGTGCTCACCGTCATGAAGTCGCTCGCGACCGACCTGCACATGACGATGATGGTCGTCACGCACGAGATGGGGTTCGCGCGCGAAGTGGCCAACCGCATGTGCTTCTTCCACGACGGCGTCATCTTGGAACAGGGGACACCCGACGAGTTGTTCGAGCACACCCGCGAGCCCGAGACCAAGAAGTTCCTCGACGCGGTGCTCTAGCTCGACACACGCGACGGGCCGCAGCTCTCCTCGGTGCCGGTCGCGCCTTCCCCATACGCGATCGTCACCTATCGAGGGCCACGGCCCGTCACACTTGGACCCTCGACGTGCCGACGCGGCCCGAAACGGTTTCCCGATGCGTGCCGCTTCGATCGCTGAGGACCGCAGCGGAATCTAGACGCAAGGTTGAGGGCTGTCAACCTCACGCGAACGGCTGTACCGCAGTTATTCCTTCGGCGGGTCGGAGCATCGTCGCAGGTAGGGGCTCCGCGGTGAAAGAGCGACAAGAACGACGGGGTCGAACCCTCGATGCACACGGGAGGGTTGTCCGCGACCCGCCCGTCATGCGGCGCGTACCGTCGACCGTTCGGATGACGGTACGGGTCGCTTCGCGGTGCCGCGCCGATTCGGCCACAGCACGTACAGGCTCATCGGGATCGCGTAGGCGAGCCACAGGGTCACCTCGGCAACCGTCGGAACGGGTTGCACCCCGAGCATTCCGGTGATCAGCGATGCACGCACGGACCCGGGCGCGATCATCCAGCTGAGGTTGACGGCGGTCGCCTGACCGACGTCGAGCCAGTGCGCTTCGGAGGCCGCATGGGCGGCGGACGCCAGCAGCCCCGCAGCCACGAGCACCAGGACGAAACCGGTGATCCGGAAGAATCGAGACAGGTTGATCCGGACGCCGCCCCGGTAGATGCCGTACCCCAGGGCGATCGCGATCGCAACGCCGATGAGGGCGCCGGTGCCGGTCGCGCGCGGGTTCAGCGAGTTCTGGAACGCGGCGATCAGGAACACGGCGGTCTCGAGTCCCTCGCGGATCACGGCGAAGAAGGCGAGGCCGACCAGCGCCCACGTCGATCCGTTCACCAACGCGCTGTCCGCGTTCGATTCGAGCGAACGCTTCAGCTCCATGGAGTGGCGACGCATCCACACGATCATGTAGGTGACACCGGCCACGGCCAGCAACGCCATGACCGCGGCGAGGGTCTCTTGTTCGTTATGGGGCAGCGAGCTGTTGATCACCCGGATGAGGACCGCCACGCCGATGCACAACGCGACGGCCAGCCCGACCCCGACCCACATCCAGCGCAAGGCTCGGCGTTCGCCTCGCTGGATCAGGAAGGCGGCGATGATGCCGATGATCAGCGCGGCTTCGAGTCCTTCGCGAAGTCCGATGACGAGCGTGGGGATCACCCCTGAATCCTATCCAAGGGGTCGGAATAGCGACAAAGGGGGCCGGGCAGACAGCCCTGGGAGGGGCGTCGGCCCCGGCCACTAGGATGGCGGCGTGAGCGCGCCCCCTCGCCGTTTGTTCCTCCTCGACGGCCACAGCCTCGCGTATCGGGCGTTCTTCGCGCTCCCGCCGACGCTCGCCACCAGCTCGGGAACGGTCACCAACGCCGTATACGGATTCACCTCGATGCTGATCAAGCTGCTCGGTGATGAGCAGCCCGACCTGATCGCGGTCGCCTTCGACATGGGTGCTCCTACGGTGCGTCTGGAGCTCGACGCCGACTACAAGGCGGGGCGCGCGGAAACGCCGGCCGATTTCCGTCCACAGCTCGGCCTCATCGAAGAGGTCCTCGACGTGCTGCACATCCCGATCATCCGGATGGCCGGTCACGAAGCGGACGATGCGATCGGCACGCTCGCGACCCAAGGCAGCGCCAAGGGCCTCGACGTCGTGATCGTGACGGCCGACCGGGACTTCTTCCAGCTCGTGCGCGATAGGCAGGGCGGATCGGGAGCGGTCACGGTGCTGTTCAACCGTCGGGGCATCTCCGAGATCGATCGCATGGACCCGGCCGCCGTCGAGGCGAAGTACGGCGTGACCCCGGCACAATACGTGGACTTCGTCGCGCTCAAGGGCGACGCCTCCGACAACATCCCGGGCGTGCCGGGTGTCGGTGAGAAGACCGCGGCGAAGCTGATCGCCGAGTTCGGGTCCGTGGAGTCGCTGCTCGCAAACATCGACCGGCTGAAAGGCAAGCAGAAGGAGAACGTCGCAGGCGCGGTCGATCGACTGGCCCTCAACAAGCAGCTTGCCCGTATCGTCACCGACGTCGAGCTGGAGGTCGCTGCCGAAGATTGCGAGCGAGGGGGCTATGACCCCGAACAGGTTCGCAGCCTGTTCACCTCGTTGGAGTTCCGCTCGCTGCTCGATCGGCTGTTCGAGGCCACCGGTGGCGCCAAGCCCATGGCCGACGTCGCAACCCTCGAGCTGCAACAGGTCACCGCCGCAGATCTGGCAGCGGCTCTGCGGGGCGGTGTCGCATCGATCGCGGTCCGCGTCGAGGACGGGCATGTACGGGGGGCGGCCGTGTCGGCCGGCGAAGCGCGATCGTCCTATGCCGGTCTGGAAGGGATCGAACAGATCGCCGAACCACTGGCGGACCCCTCGATCGCGAAGCGCACGCACGACGCGAAGGCGCTCGAGCGCACGATCATGGCCGCGCGTGGCGAGCTTGCCGGGGTCGCATTCGACACCCTGATCGGCGGGTATCTGCTCGACCCCGGGGCAACCGAGTACGGGCTGCCCGGGCTGAGCGAGCGGTACCTGGGCGCGGACCTGCTCGCGGGGACCGAGGCGGGTGACGGCGGCCAACTATTCACCGAGGACCCGTGGCGCGTGACGGCCGCCGCCGCCGCGACGGTCGCCCTGCTCGCGCCCGTCATGGAAGCGCAGATCGACACGCAGGGGCTTCGATCGTTGCTTGACGACGTCGAGCTTCCGCTGTCCTCGGTGCTCGCCGGGATGGAAGCCCGAGGGGTGCGCCTCGACGGTGGCTACCTCGACGAGATGGGCGAGGGCGTGCGCGATCGCATGGCCGCGCGCAAGGCGGAGATCTACGACATGGCCGGGCGGGAGTTCAACCTCAACTCGCCACCCCAGCTGCGCGAGGTGCTCTACGGCGAGATCGGTCTGCAGCCCGGGAAGAAGACGCCCAAAGGCGAGCTGTCGACCGACGCGAGCGTGCTCGAGAAGCTGCGAGAAGCGCACCCGATCGTCGACGCGCTGTTGTCGTGGCGCGAGCTCGACAAGCTCAACTCGACCTACCTCGAGGCGCTGCCGAAGCTGGCGGACGCCAACGGTCGGGTCCACACGACCTTCAATCAGGCGGCGGCGGCCACGGGGCGCCTGAGCAGTTCGAACCCCAACCTGCAGAACATCCCGGTGCGCTCCGATCTGGGCCGCCAGATCCGCCAGGCGTTCGTTCCGGGCGAACCCGGGCAGGTCTTGCTGGTCGCCGACTACTCCCAGATCGAGCTTCGCGTGCTCGCGCACCTGTCGGGTGATGAGGGGCTGCGCGAGGCCTTCGATGCCGGTGCCGACATCCACGCCGCCACCGCGGCAAAGGTCTTCGACCTGCCGATCGAGCACGTCGATGGTGAGCTGCGCCGCCGAGCCAAGGCGGTCAACTTCGGCCTTGCCTACGGTATGAACGCCTGGGGTCTCGCCCAGCGGCTCGACATCGCCCCGGATGAGGCTCAGGAGATCATCGACGGCTACTTCGACGGGTTCCCGAAGATCAAGACCTATCTCGCCGCCCAGGTGGAGCGGGCACGGCTCGACGGATACACCGAGACGCTGTTGGGTCGACGGCGCTACATCCCCGAGCTCACCAGCGACAACCGTCGACTCCGTGAGCTCGGGGAGCGTCAGGCGCTGAACGCGCCGATCCAAGGCAGCGCCTCAGACGTGTTCAAGGTCGCGATGATCGAGGTGGACCGGGCGCTGCAAGCGGATCCGGAGCTCGACTGCCACATGCTGCTCACCGTGCACGACGAACTCGTCTTCGAGGTCCCGGAGGCCTCGGTGGCCGCCGCCGCCGAGGTCGTTCGGCAGCGTATGGAACACGCGATCGAATTGGACGTGCCGCTCGTGGCATCCATCGGCTGGGGTCCGAACTGGGCCGACGGCGCGCCGGCGGGCCACTGAGGCCGGCGTTGACGTCGTTTCCGCTGGTCACCTACCATCCCTGCTGGCCGCAGAACTCCTGCGCCGCTCGCAAATCCCAAACCGCGAGTCGGTGAGTTCGGCGGACCAGGAGGAGAACCACCGTCATGAGTGATGCAGAAAGCACCGTGGGCGTTGTCGCGCCCCCAGACGTATTGCCGGACCTGACGCCAGAAGAGCTGATCGCCGCCATGGAGACGTCGTTCCGCGACTTCCAAGACGGCGACATCGTGGAGGGTCAGGTCGTCAAGATCGACCGCGACGAGGTCTTGTTGGACATCGGCTACAAGTCCGAGGGCGTCATCCCCGCGAAGGAACTGTCGATCCGCCACGACGTGAAGCCGGCCGAGGTCGTCACCGTCGGCGAGCACATGGAAGCCCTGGTCCTGCAGAAAGAGGACAAAGAAGGGCGCCTGATCTTGTCCAAGAAGCGCGCGCAGTACGAGCGCGCCTGGGGCCGCATCGAAGAAGTCATGAAGTCGGGCGAAACGATCACCGGGCCGGTGATCGAAGTGGTGAAGGGCGGCTTGATCTTGGACATCGGTCTGCGCGGGTTCCTGCCCGCGTCGCTGGTGGACCTGCGTCGCGTGCGCGACCTGCAGCCCTTCGTCGGCACCGAGCTCGAGTGCAAGATCATCGAGCTGGACCGCAACCGCAATAACGTCGTGCTCAGCCGCCGCGCGTTCCTCGAGGAGTCGCAGTCCGAGGGCCGCAAGACCTTCCTGCAGAACCTGCAGAAGGGCGAGCGACGCAAGGGCACGGTCAGCTCGATCGTGAACTTCGGCGCGTTCGTGGACCTCGGCGGTGTCGATGGCTTGGTGCACGTTTCCGAGCTGTCGTGGAAGCACGTCGATCATCCGCAAGAGGTCGTGGCGGTGGGCCAGGAGGTCGATGTCGAAGTGCTCGACGTCGACCTCGAGCGCGAGCGCGTGTCGCTGTCGCTCAAGGCCACCCAGGAAGACCCCTGGAAGGAGTTCGAGCGCACGTCGCAGGCCGGCGCCGTCATCGACGGCACCGTGACGAAGCTCGTGCCCTTCGGCGCGTTCGTTCGCGTGGCGCAAGGCATCGAAGGGCTCGTGCACATCTCCGAGATCAGCCACGAGCACGTCGAGGCTCCCGAGTCGGTGCTGAGCGTCGGCCAAGAGGTTCAGGTCAAGGTCATCGACGTGGATGTCTCGCGTCGTCGCGTCAGCCTGTCGATGCGTCAGGTGACCGCCGCTCCGCCAAAGCCCAAGGAGATCGAGGTCGAGCCCGAGGCAGCGCAGGACGCCGGCCCGGAGATGTCGACCGCGATCGAGGTTCCGGCCGAGATCCTGGCCGCGGTCGCGGCCGCCGAGGCAGATGCAGCTACCCGGGTCGAGGAGGCGGTCGAGGTCGCCGCCGTCGCCGAAGCGGTCGAAGAAGCAGCGATCGAGGAAGCCGCCGAGGCCGAGACCGAAGCGGAAGTCGAGGAGGCCGTCGAGGTCGCTGTTGCGGCCGAGGTGGTTGAAGAAGCAGCGGTGGAAGTCGTTGCCGAGGCGCCCGAAGAGGAAGTCTCGCTCGACGCGATCCTGCAGGACCTCAAGCGGCGTGAGGGCCGTAGCGAGTAACGCGACCGGTCGGGGCGCGCCGCAACGGTGCGCTCCGGCCGACGCGCCTCAACGATCATGCTGCTCGTCGGGTTGACCGGTGGGATCGGCTCCGGGAAATCAACCGTCGCCCAGATGCTCGAGGGTTACGGCGCGGTCATCCTGGACGCCGACGTCTTCGCCCGTGACGCGGTGCGCGCGGGGTCCGACGCATTCCTCGCCGTCGTACAGCGGTTCGGCGAGGACATCCTCGGTGCCGACGGCGAGCTCGACCGACCCAAGCTCGCGTCGATCGTGTTCGCCGATCGCGACGCGCTCGCCCAACTCGAGGCCATCGTGCACCCGCAGGTGCGACGGAGGATCGCCGAAGGGGTCGAGGAGCATCTGGATGCCGATCGCATCGTCGTGCTCGTGAACCCGCTGTTGATCGAGATGGGCACCCACCGCGACTGCGACGTCGTCGTGGTCGTCTCGGCGGCGCCCGAGACCCAAGTGGCCCGCAGCGTGGCCCGCGGTATGGCAGAGGCGGACGTCCGCGCTCGCCTGGCCGCACAGCTCCCGTTGGACGAGCGGGCGCAGGCGGCCGACGTCCTGATCGACAACGAAGGCACCCTCGAGGAGCTCGAAGACGAGGTCGCGGTGCTGTGGGTAAGCCTCGAGGCCCGCGCCAGGTCCTAAGCGCCCGTATCATCCAGCGGATGCCGCTTCGCGCTGTGCTCTTCGACGTCGGGGAGACCCTCGTGCATCCCGCGCCCTCTTTCCCCGAATTGTTCGCCGCCGTGCTCGCTCGTGGCGGGCACGATCGGGCGCCCGAAGCGGTCACAGAGGCGTCGCGAAGCGTGTTCCACCGGTTCAGCGAGGCAGCGCGTGACAACGAGCTGTGGACCACCTCACGAGCCCGCTCGGAGCGGTTCTGGAAGAGCGTCTACACCCGGATGCTGAGTGAGCTCGACGTGCCAGACGCCGATGGTCTGCGCGATGCGCTCTACGTGACGTTCACCGATCCGTCCAACTACACACTGTTCGACGACGTGCTCGGAGCGCTCGGAGCGCTCGAATCCCGCGACCTCCGCCTTGGGATCGTGTCGAACTTCGAAGCGTGGCTCGAGGATCTGCTCGGACGCCTCGGCGTGCGCGAGCGCTTCCCCGTACGGGTGATCAGCGGCATCGAGGGCGCCGAGAAGCCGGGCTCGCGGATCTTCATCGTGGCACTCGAGCGGCTCGGTATCGACGCGGCGGACGTCGCGTATGTCGGCGACAACCCGGAGTTCGATGTGGAACCGGCTCGTGCGCTCGGCATGACGCCGGTGCTGATCGACCGCCGAGGTCGCTTCCCCGACGCCTACTGCATCCGGATCACGGACCTCGGCGACCTGTCCGCGGCCCTG
>JANMPG010000024.1:0-11527 GCA_031369745.1 Actinomycetes bacterium | reverse complement strand
CGCGAGCACGGCGGTGCCGGTCTGGGTCCACCCTTTGAGGCCCGTGCCGCCGTCACTGCGTGCCACCGTTCCGATCGCGCCCACTCCGTCGGCTTGGCCGTACAGCCCGAAGCCCGACGCGTTGTCGTTGTTCGCTCCGATCGCGGGCTGACCGCTCGAGTTCGTTTCCGCCAAGATCGCGTAGCCGGGCGCCGAACCGTTCATCTTCGAGCGCAGGCCGAGGTTGCCGTTGAGCTCCAGCATCCAGTTCGTGCCGTCGTTGGTCCACAACGTCTTGGTCGAGGACTGATTGGTGGCGGCGTCTCCAAGAACGAGGTTCTGGCCGTCGGCCGCGGCGGCTGGTCCGGCGGTTGCGATCGTGGCTGCGGCCGCGCCGGCGGCGACGGCCAGCGCGCCCTTCAGGATGTCGCGGCGATCTTTCGACGGCGCTTCGTCGGTTTCGTGCATCGTGCCCTCCCTGGTCGGCTACGAGGAGCCTGCCACGGGGAACAACGCGATGCACTCAGCCGATGGCGTCGACCCGAACGATCTCTTCGGCGGTGAGGTCGCGGAGCGGGGGGCGGACGTCGGTAGACGTCAGCACCCCGCGGTCGGACAGCACCCGCTTGAGCGCGGCGTGAAACGGGATCCCTGCGAGTGCGTCGCGCAAGGCGATCACGCGGGCGAGCGCGGCGGGGTCGCGGTCGTGCACGAGTGCCGATACAACCTCGGGCCAAGCCGTCGCCAGTCCGCTCACGCTTCCGACGGCCCCGGCGGTGAAGCCTTCGAGGGCAAGGGGCTCCTGCCCGATGAACACATCGAGGCCGTCGAGGAGGTAGGGCTTCACCGCTTCGAACGGCAGGTCCGACACCTTGAGGCCGGTCAGGTTCGGCGCCCCGCCGCGGAGCCGCTCGATGACGGGGATCGGGATCGCATAGCCGCTGCGCCCGGCGAACTCGTACACGTAGAACGGCAACGGATCGCACGCGCTGGCGGCCGAGCGGAAGTGCGCGAACAGCTCGTCGTCATCCAACGGGAAATACGGCGGGGCGATCACCGCGACCGCGTCGGCGCCGATCTCTTGCGCGTGCGCGGCGAGTGCCATCGTGTCGTGCGTGGTCTGTGCACCGGCATGCACCGCGATCGCGAACCCCTCGGGTCTGGCTGCAACGAACAGTTCTGCCAGCCGGCGGCGCTCGGCTGAGGTGAGCAAGACGCCCTCGCCGGTGGTGCCGGCCATGAGCACGCCGTCGAGGCCGGCGCCGGCGAGGAACGAGACCAGCGGTGCGACCCCGCCCTCATCCAGTGCGCGGCCGCCGTCGCGCAACGGCGTCACCGCCGCCGCGATCGCCCCCGTGAGCTTCATAGCCGCCAGGCTAGCCGACCCGCGGGGTGCCGCGGGTCAGAACTGCTCGGCTTCGGTGCTGCCCTCCAGCGCGAGCGTCGAGGTGTGACCTTGCGCGATCGTCTGACTGACTTTGTCGAACCAGCCGGTGCCGACCTCGGCTTGGTGCTTCACGGCGCTGTAGCCGTCGGCTTCCAGGGCGAACTCGTGTTGCTGCAGCTTCACGTACGCGGTCATGCCTTCGGCCGCGTATCCCTTGGCCAGGTCGAACATGCTCGCGTTCAGCGCGTGGAACCCCGCCAACGTGATGAATTGGAAGCGGTAGCCCATCGCGCCAAGCTCCTTTTGGAACTTGGCGATCTGGGAGTCGTCCAACGCCTTCTTCCAGTTGAACGACGGGGAACAGTTGTACGCGAGCAGCTTGTCGGGGAACTCGGCATGCACGGCGTCGGCGAACGCTCTGGCCTCGTCCATGTCGGGCGTCGAGGTCTCGCACCACAGCATGTCCACGTACGGGGCGTATGCCAGCGCGCGCGCGATCGCGATGTCCCTGCCGGCCCGCACATGGAAGAAGCCTTCCTCGGTGCGCTCGCCGGTCGTGAAGGCGCGGTCGCGCTCGTCGATGTCGCTCGTGAGCAGCGTGGCCGCGAGCGCGTCGGTACGCGCGATCAACACGGTGGGGACGTCGAGCACGTCGGCCGCCAAACGCGCGGCCGTCAACGTTCGAAGGAAGTGCGACGTCGGGATCAGCACCTTGCCGCCCAGGTGACCGCATTTCTTCTCGCTCGACAGCTGGTCTTCGAAGTGCACGCCGGCGGCGCCCGCCTTGACCATCGAGGTCATGAGCTCGAAGGCGTTGAGCGGGCCGCCGAACCCGGCCTCGGCGTCGGCTACGATCGGCGTCAGGAAGTCCGCCTCGCGACCTTCTGACCACGCGATCTGGTCGGCACGCTCCAGCGCGTTGTTGATGCGCCGTACGACGGCCGGCACGGAGTTGGCCGGGTACAGCGACTGGTCGGGGTAGGTCTCGCCAGACAGGTTGGCGTCGGCAGCCACCTGCCAGCCGGACAGGTAGATCGCCTTGAGGCCCGCCTTCGCGCACTCGACGGCCTGGTTACCGGTGAGGCAGCCCAGCGTGGGGACGTAGTCCTCGGTCGTGATCAGGTCCCACAGCTTGTTCGCGGCTTGGGCGGCGAACCCATGGGTCTCGCGGATGCGCCCGCGCAGGCGCACGACCTCGGCCGCCGAGTAGGAGCGCGTGATGCCCGTCCAGCGCGCATCGTCGTCCCAACGCTGTTGCAGCGCAGCGGCTTCCGTGGCGATCTGATCTGCGATACCCATCGATCCGTCCTTCCTGTGTGCCGTGCCGAGCTGGGAAATGAAAGACCCCCCGGCCGGGCCGAGAGGTCGTCTGCGCGCGAGCGGCCGAGGCCGCAGGGCGCCGTTAGCTACCTACGAAGTTGCGGGCGTTGTTGAATGACCGTTCAACCATCGAACCCATCCTGCCAGATAGGAGACCATGAGGTCAACCCTGAAGACATCGGCCGAACGGTACCGTCGGTCATGTCTCGGCCCGGCCGCCTACGGGACGATCTTTGAGATCGGCATCTCGAGGATGTCGGAGGCGCCGGCGGCCTTCAGCTCGGGGATCAGCCGGTTCACGCCTCGCTTCTCCACGACCGTTTCGATCGCGAAGCCGCCGTCGGCCAGCGGCGACACGGTCGGCGCCTTCATCGACGGGACCACCGCGAGGACTTCGTCCAGCCGCTCGGCGCTGACGTTCAGCTTGATCAACACGCGGCCTTCGGCGGCGAGCGCGCCTTGGAGCAGCGTCACGAGATCGTTCATCGCGGCGCGCTTGGCCGGGTCGGCCGCGGCCTCGCGGTTGGCGACCAGCACCGGGTCTGACGTGAGCAACGTCGCGATGATCTTCATCCCGTGGGCACGCAGGGTGGAGCCGGTCTCGGTCACGTCGACGATCGCGTCGACGATCTCAGGCACCTTGGCCTCGGTGGCGCCGAAGGACCAGCTGACCTTCACGTCGATGCCGAGTTCGGCGAAGAACCGCTTCGTGAGATCCACGAACTCCGTCGAGATCCGCGTGCCCGCCGGGATCTCGGCGGCGGTGTTGGCCGGGTGCTCGTTGGGCACCGCAAGCACCACCTTCGTGCCGTGTCCGGTGCCGGTCTTGGCGTAGGCGAGGGTCGTGATGACCTCGAGGTCGGCGCCCGTTTCCGCGATCCAGTCCTGCCCGGTGATGCCGAGGTCGAACAGCCCGTCTTGGACGTACAAGGGGATCTCCTGTGGGCGCAGGATCGACACTCGCTCGACGCGGTCATCGTCGATCGTGCCGTGATAGTCGCGGTCCGAGCCGCGGCGCACGCGAAGATCGGCGTCTTCGAAAAGCCGCAGCGTCTGCGCTTCGAGCGAACCCTTGGGGATGACGAGCTTCAACATGGGTCCGCGAGTCTACTCAGTGGGTTCAGCACCCGGATCGAGCGCACGGTGAAAGCACGAACGCTCGCCCGTGTGGCAGGCCGCACCTTCCTGGTGGATCTTCGCGAGCACGACGTCGGCGTCGCAGTCGACACGCAGCTCGTCCCAATGCTGGACATGCCCGCTGGTGTCGCCCTTGCGCCACAACTCCTGGCGCGAGCGCGACCAATAGACCATCCGCCCCTCGGCCAGCGTGCGCTCGAGTGCCTCGCGGTTGGCCCAGGCGAACATCAGCACCTCGCCGTTGTCGGCGTCCTGCGCGATCACGGGGATCAACCCGCGCTCGTTGAAGGCGAGCTCGTCGAGGTTCACCGTCGCACCTCGATCCCCGCGGTCGCCAGGTGATCCTTGACCTGCGTGATCGTCAGGTCGCCGTCGTGGAAGCGGCTCGCCGCCAAGACGGCGTCGGCGACGCGCAGCCCCTCGGCGAAGTGCGCCAGCTCGCCTGCGCCACCGCTCGCGATCACCGGCACGTTCGTCGCCTCGCGGATCGCACCGAGCAGCTTGAGGTCATACCCGTCGCCTGTGCCGTCTCGATCCATCGACGTCACCAAGACTTCACCGGCGCCGCGCTCGAGCGTCGCCTCGCGCACCCACTCGACGGCGTCGCGACCGGTCGCGGTTCGACCCGCGTCGACGAAGACCTCCCACCGGTCGCCGACACGCTTGGCGTCGATCGCGATCACGATGCACTGCGTGCCGAACGCATCGGCGCAGCGAGCCAGCAACTCCGGGTCGCGCACCGCGGCGCTGTTGAGCGAAACCTTGTCCGCCCCCGCGCGCAGGAGCCGCTTCACATCTTCGGTGTCGCGCACGCCGCCACCGACGGTCAACGGGATGAACACCTGCTCGGCGGTGCGAGAGATCACGTCGTCGGTCGCATCCCGCCCCTGGAGCGTGGCGGTGATGTCGAGGAACACGATCTCGTCTGCACCCTCGGCGTCGTATCGGGCGGCGAGCTCCACCGGGTCACCGGCGTCGCGAAGCTGCTGGAAACGCACCCCTTTGACGACACGACCGGCGTCGACGTCCAGACACGGGATGATGCGCTTGGCCAACACGCCTGCTTACCCCCGGATCACCTGCGACAGTTTCAGTGTCTTTTCATACAGGGCCTTGCCGGTGACCGAGGCCTCGCAGCCGAGGTCGCGCAACGCCCAGATGTCGTCGGCCGTGCGCACGCCACCGCTTGCGATCACCGGGCGATCGGTGAGTCCGAGGACTTGTTTGTACAGGCGCATGTCGGGGCCATCGAGCGTGCCGTCGCGGGCGATCGCGGTCACGAGGTATCGCGGCGCGCCGGCGTCGTCCAACGCAACCAGGGTCGCCTCCAGCTCCGGGCCCTCTTCCTTCCAGCCCTTGACCATCACGTGTCCGCCGCGAACGTCGACCGCGACGAGCACCCGTTCGGCGAACTCCTCGACGGCCCTGGCCACGAAGCTCGGGTCAAGCGCCGCGGCGGTGCCCAAGATCGCTCGAGCCGCGCCGAGGTTCAGGACCGTTTCGATGTCGGCCAGTGTTCGCACGCCACCGCCGATCTGCACCGGAATCACGACGGCTTGGCAGATCTCGCGGACGACGTCGCGGTTCTCGCCCTCTTCCAGCGCCGCGTCGAGGTCGATCACGTGCAGGCGTCGCGCGCCGTCTTCTTGGAAGCGCGTGGCGACCTGCACCGGGTCGTCGTGGTAGGAGGTCTCATCGTCGGGGTTGCCGCGCAACAAGCGCACGGCGCGGCCGCCGCGCAGATCGATCGCCGGGATCACGATCATGCCGCCGCCACCTCGCTCACGAGGTTCGCGTAGAGCCGGAGCCCGGCCTCGCCGGACTTCTCCGGGTGGAACTGGGTCGCGAACACGTTGTCTCGCGCCACGATCGCACTGAACGTTCGGCCGTGCTCGGTGGCGCCGACCGTGTCGGGACCGAGATCGGGCGCGAACGAGTGCACGAAGTAAAAGCGCGTGTTGTCGGGGATGCCTGCGGTGTAGCCGTGGCGGCGTCCGGCCCACGCGACGGTGTTCCAGCCCATGTGCGGCACCCGCACGTCGTCGGGCAACCGGCGCACGCGCCCCGGCAGCACGCCCAAGCCCGGTTCGTCGTCCTCGTCGCTGCCTTCGAACAGGATCTGCATCCCGACACACACGCCGATCACGGGCTTGCCGGCCTCGATCGAGGTGCGCACCGTCCCTTCGAGCCCGGCGTCGCGCAGCGCGCGCACGCACGAGCCGAAGTGACCGACCCCCGGGATCAGCACCGCGTCGGCACGCTCGGCAGCGCTCGCGTCGGTGGTCACGACGACATCGGCCCCCACGTGCTGCAGGGCGCGCGACACGGAGTGGATGTTGCCCATGCCGTAGTCCAACACGGCGATCGTCGTGGTCACGATGGCTACAGCGTTCCCTTCGTCGAGGGAACGCCGCCGCGGCCCGTCAGCGCGCACGCGTCGCCCAACGCGTTGGCGAGCGCCTTGAAGGTGGCCTCGCAGATGTGGTGCGGCGAGCGCCCGTACCGCAGGTGCGTGTGGATCGTGAGCTCCGCCGCTTGGGCGAACGCGCGGATGAAGTCTTCGAGCAGCCCGGTGTCGAAGCCGTTGATCGTCTCGTAGGGCACCGGCACCTCGTGGATCACGAAGTTGCGTCCGGCCAGGTCGAGCACGACCTCCACGGCCGCTTCGTCCAGCGGCACCACGATCGAGGCGAAGCGTCGCACGCCTGCCTTGTCGCCGAGCGCCTCACCGAGCGCCTCACCGATCGCGATCCCGCAGTCCTCGACGGTGTGGTGACCGTCGACGTCGAGATCGCCCGTGCACGTCACCGTCAGGTCGAACCCCGCGTGCTTGCCGAGCTGCTGCAGCATGTGATCGAAGAACGGCATGCCCGTGTCGGCGGTGGCGACGCCGGAGCCGTCGATGTTCAGCGCGACCCGCAGGTCGGTTTCCTTGGTCGTGCGCGTGACGGTGGCGGTGCGGTTCATGCGGCCAGGATCTCCTTGATCGCCTCGACGAATCGCTCGGTCTCGTGCTCGGCACCGGCGGTCACCCGCAGGGCGCCCGGCACGACCGCGGTCATGTCTCGGATCAGCACCCCTCGCTCGAGCAGCCCACGCCAGACTGCGGGTGCCTCGCCCGGCGGTACGAACAGCACGAAGTTGGCGTCGCTCGGGTACACGGTCACCCCGGGGATCGACCGCAGCTCGCGCGTGATGCGGTCGCGCTGCACTCGGATCGACTCCAAGAGCAGCAGTGCCTCGGCGTGGTGGTGCAGCGCGATGATGCCCGCCGCCTGGGTGAGCGCCGACAGGTGGTAGGGCAGGCGCACCCGCTGCAGGTCCTCGACCACGGTGGGTGCGGCGAGCACGTAGCCGATGCGCGCCCCGGCCAGCGCGAACGCCTTGGAGAAGGTCCGAACGATCGCGACGTTCGGCGTGGTCACGACGAGCGCTTGGGCCGAGGCCGCCGGCGAGAACTCCCCGTATGCCTCATCGACGACGATTAAGCTGTTCGGCAGGGCGGTCGCGAGCGCCATGATGGCCGACAGCGGCTGCGCGTTGCCCGTCGGGTTGTTGGGCGAGCACACGAACACGACGTCGGGCGCGACATCGATCGCAGCCGCGACCTGCTCGTCGCCCAGCACGAAATCGGCAGGCAGCGCGACGCGCTCGAGCTCGGTGTGGGTGAGCCAGCACAGCCGGCTGTGGAGCAGGTAGGTCGGCTCGAACGTGACCGCGCGGCGACCCGGGCCGCCGTAGGCCTGCAGCAGTTGCGTCAAGATCTCGTTCGAGCCGTTCGCGACCCACGTGCCGCTCGGCGGGTGGGTGGCCAGCGCCGCCAGATCCTCTCGCAACCGTGTCATCTGTCCATCCGGGTAGCGATGCAACGGGAGGTCGCCGACCGCCGATGCGAGTTCCTCGAAGAAGCCCTCGGGCAACGGGTGGGGGCACTCGTTCGTGTTCAGTCGAACGGGCACGTCGAACTGCGGCGAGGAGTAGGGCTCGACGTCTCGCAATCCCGTCCGAGGTTCCGCGCCGGCGCTCATGCGTCGCCGGCTTCCTCGGCGCGCGCATCCATCGCCTTCGCGTGGCCGACGAGCCCTTCGGCCCGCGCGATCGCCGAGGTTCCGGGGGTGTACCGGCGAGCCGCCGCCTGCGACATCTCGATCACCGAGCTGATGGTGACGTAGTCGGCCGCGCGCAGTCCGCTGGAGAAGCGCGCGGTGCCCGCGGTCGGCAAGACGTGGTTGGAGGCGACGCCGTAATCGCCGTAGGGCACCGCGGTCCAGTGCCCGAGAAAGACGGCGCCGGCGTTGCGGATCTTCGGCAGCAGCTCTCGCGGGTCGGGCACGAGCAGTGACACGTGCTCGGCCGCGAGATCGTTGATGGCTTCGATCGCGTGGTCGAGGTCTCGCACCAAGATCAGCTTCGTGTGGCGCAGCGCTTGTTCGACGATCTCGGCGCGCCCGGCCTGCGGCAGCTCCTGCTCGAATGCGGCGTTCACCTTTTCGATCAGTGCCGGGTCCGGCGTGAGGAAGTAGGTGCATGCGTTGGGGTCGTGCTCGGCCTGGGCGATCAGATCGAGCGCAGCCATCCGCGCATCGACATCGCCGGAGGCAACGATCGCGAGCTCCGAGGGCCCGGCGAGGCCGTCGATGCCGACGAACCCGGCGATCTGGCGCTTGGCCTCCGTCACGTACACGTTCCCGGGACCAACGATGCGATCGACCGACGGGATCGATTCGGTGCCGTACGCCATGGCGGCAACCGCTTGGGCACCGCCGGTCTTCGCGACGTAGGTGGCGCCCGCCTTTCGAGCCGCGTAGAGCACCGGGGCGTGCACCGTGCCGTCTTGCTGCGCGGGTGTGCACACGACGATCTCGTGCACGCCGGCGACCACCGCCGGCACGACGGTCATCGCAACGGTCGAGGGGTAGCGTGCTCGCCCCCCCGGCACGTAGCAGCCGACGGTGCGAAGGGGGCGGACGATCTCACCGAAGCGCACGCCGTCACGTTCCTCCGACCATTCCTTGGGTATCTGGCGCTCGGCGAGGACGCGCAAGCGCTCGATCAACTCGTCGAGGGCGCGCTTGAGCTCTGGCGGTGTTTCGGCGTCGGCCGCTGCGAACTCTTCATCGGTGACGAGGATGCCGCCGCCGGACAGATCGACGCCGTCGAACTTCGCGGCGAGCTCGATTAGGACCTCGTCGCCTTCGACGAAGACGCGCTGCAGGATCAGCCGGACGGTTTCGGCGGTGGCGGGGTCGATCTCGAACTTGGTGGGCTCGAGCCGCCCGCCCCGCTCGCGCAGGTCGAGGAGGGCGAGCATCACGACTTCTCGGATACGACGGGATGATCGGTCGGCGCGCTGATCGTGCGCGGCTCGCGGCTGCGGGACCACATGATCCACCCGCAGATGCCGACCGTGAACGCGGCGACGGCAAAGGTCACCAGCGACAACAGGAATGTGGCGTCGCGATCCATGGAAGGGTGTCAGGGTACCGAAACACCCCCGGGGGCGACCTGGCGCGCCTTGTCCGACAACCGAGGTCAGAAGGTGTCGTCTGCGTGGGGAGCCGCGGGGTCGAGGTGCTCGGCGAGTACCCGATCTGCCATCGCGAACGCCGCCCCGCTCACGTCGCTCCGCTCGTGGTTGGCCAAGACCACCACGGTCGTTCGCTGCGTCGGGAACCGCACCATCTTCGCGGCCCAACCCGGGAACGAACCGCCGTGGCTGTGGATCGGCACCCCGCGGTGGGCCCGTACCGACAACCCCCAGCCGTAGTGGATCGGCGTGCCGTCGTCGAGCGCGCCGCGCCTCGCCAAGCGCGGTGCCACCGTCGACGCGTCGTAGGACGCGGCGTCCCAGCGCGCGAGGTCCTCGATCGTCGTCCAGAGCCCACCGGCACCCACCGCATGGAACGCCGCGGGCTCGACATAGGTGCGTCCGTCGATCGCAACGAAATGCCCGCGCGCGGCGCTTGCCGGCAACTCCGACGGCGTGTCCCGGAAGCAGGTGTCGTTCATGCCGAGCGGGCTGAAGATGCGCTCGCGGGCGAACGCTGCAAGCGGTTGATCGCTCGCCGTCGCGACGATCTGCCCGAGCAGGTGATACCCGCGGTTGCTATACGCGTAGCGCGAGCCCGGCGCGGACGCGAGCGCCTCGATCCCACGGATCTCCGCGAGCAGGTCGTCGTTGCCCCACCCCGGGATGCCCGTGGTGGGCACACCCGGAAACGCGCTGAAGTCGCGATCCACGATACCGCTCGTGTGGTGCACCAGATGCCGCACGCGAACGTCGCGCCCCCATGCAGGCAGATCGGACACGACTTCACCGACCGGCGTTTCGGGCCACAGCACACCGTCG
Organism: Actinomycetes bacterium; assembly: GCA_031369745.1. Lineage (GTDB taxonomy): Bacteria > Actinomycetota > UBA4738 > UBA4738 > HRBIN12 > AC-51. Next base: position 1,355 of record JANMPG010000024.1, on the reverse strand, counting down.
TCGATCGCAAGAAGGGCGCACGCCGCCACGAATTGCTTCGCGATCGACCCGACGTAGAAGCGCGTGTCGCGCGTGATCGGTGCACCGAGATCGGCGTTGGCAACTCCCGAGGCGTCGACGCGTTCGATCGCGCCGGCGCGGATGACGGCCGTCAGCTCGCCGCCGTCGGGCACGACAGCATCAGCCCTGTCGGGCAGCCCTGCGCTTGCGCTCGGTCCGCCGCTCGGCCTCCAGCCGCTCCAGGTCCACGTCTGCGTACGAGATGTGGGTGAATGCCGCGCCGATCGACGGGTGGACCGCGGCTATGTGCCGGTGCATCTCCTGCGCGACACGCCGGTAGACGGGGTGCCCCGCCGGCTGGGATCGCAGTTCCGTCAGGTGCATCGCTTCGCGGGCGGTCATCTGCATGACGAAACGGATGCGGTAGGCCATCGAAACGGCGTATTGCGCGGCGTCTAGCAGCCCCGCCGTTGCGATCGCGTCGTGCGTCTCGCGGGAGCGCGCCATCACGGCGTCCCAGTCTGCGCGCAGGCCCGCGTCGTCAATCTCGACCGGGACGTCGTAGCCGAACGCGGGCGTGAGTCGCTGCCACTCCACGGTCAACGGGCGGTGTCGCTGCAGATCGCGGTACGCGCCGTAGTCGCACAACACGTCGAAGCGGTACTGGGTGCGTTCCCACCCCCGGCCGGGCTTGTGGCGACGGTTCCCGCGTTCGCCCACGCTCGCCGCGAGGATCCGCGCTCGCTCATCGGCACCCATGGCGGCGACCACACGCAGGAGCTGGTCGTCGGGCAGGTCGGTGTGCGCGTAGAGCACGGCGGCGACGAGCTTCAACTCCCCGTCCGGATCATAGTCAACTAAGTTGACCAACGGCCGCGCCTCCGCAGGGACGTCGCCGACGAGCTTGTCCGCGAGCTCCTGGGTTCGTTCGCGCACTTCACGCCAGTACGCGCTCCACGCGACGCCGCGTTCGGCGACGTCGACCCGCTTCAAGAACTCCGGGATCACCTTGCGCAGTTCCACCAGCATCAGGTCGCCGTACGCGCGCATCTCCGCCAGGGGGTGCTGGGCCAAGCGCATCAGGAGCTGCTCGTAAGACTGCCCGGTGGCGTAGATGCCGAGGTTGGATCGGGTGCCCGCCGGCAGGAGCATCCGCAGCGTGTCGCACGTTTTGGCCAAGATCGTCTGCTTGTAGACGAAGTCCGTGTCCTGCGGCTGCTGCGGGAACTTCGCACGGAACCACGCATCGAGTTGCTCGTACATGCGTCCGTAGGTGGTGAACACCTCATCGAGATAGGCCCCGTACGCGTCTTCGAGCTGGGTGCCGACGAGCTCCGGCGGTACGGTCGCGCGCC
>JANMPG010000229.1:0-3839 GCA_031369745.1 Actinomycetes bacterium | reverse complement strand
TGGACCGTGTGCGCAAAGACCTGCATCGTGCGCTTGTACAACTTCGACACGCTCATTACGACGAAGGTTCCGTCGACCAGCGACAACAAGCCGCAGTACGCCTCGACGATCGACGAGACATCCGGTGTCATGTTCTTCGTTCGTTCGGGCTGCGGGTGCGGGGTGGGCGTCAAGGTCTGGTCGGCCTCGCTGGCGCGCCTGTCCGCACCCACCAAGATCGGATCGATCCGCACGGGGCAGGACATCGCCAACACCATGTCCCTGGACGCGGGAGATCTCGTGTTCTCGAAGTACTCCTGTTCAGACGGGGTCGGGATCTATTCTCTTCCGGGCGCCGACACGTAGAGCCGCGCTGTGATCCGGTCGCCGGCCGGCGGCTGGACCGCCCTTGCGAAGCCGCGTAGCATCAGCAGACCGAACCCCTCTAGGGAGGCAACGTGACGATCAGCGATCTGGTGGAGCGTCTTTCGCAGGTGCCGATGTTCTCGGGCTGCACCAAGAAGGAGCTGCAGGCCATCGCCCGGACGGTCCGCGAGATCAACCACCCTGCCGGCACGGTCATCGCAACGGAGGGCGACCCGGGGGCCGGGCTGTTCGTGATCGCCAGGGGCAAGGCCGATGTCACAATCGGGGGCAAGCGCGTCAACCGCCTGCATGAAGGCGAATTCTTCGGAGAGATGGCGTTGCTCGACGGTGGTCCACGTACCGCGACGGTGACGGCTACGACCGACATCCAGCTGTATGCACTGACGGAGTGGGTGTTCCGCGGCCTGCTCGTCGAACACCCGACGATCGCCCTTCGCACGCTCGAAGCCATGGTGGCGCGGCTGCGCGACGCGACGAAGACCGCCACAGCCTAGGTCCGCGTGACCTTCGTCACGCGTCCCGACGGCTGCAACCTGTACGTCGAGTCGCATGGCGACGCCGCCGCGCTGGCCTTGTTGATGCTCGAGGGCATGGGCGGCGATCTCCCAGGGTGGCGCAGGAACATCCCGACGTTGGCGGCGGCCTGTCATGTGCTCGCGTATGACCACCGCGGCAACGGGCGAAGCGACGAGCCGACCGGCCCGGTAACGATGGCGACGTTCTTGGAGGACGCGATCGGTGTGCTCGACGCGTTCGACACCGAACGTGCGCATATCTACGGGCAATCGTTCGGCGGCATGGTTGCGCAGGAGCTCGCGCTCACCCATCCCGAGCGCGTCCGCACGCTGATCCTCGGCTGCACGCACGCGGGACATGCGCACGCGGTATGGCCCGAGCGGGCGAACGGGCCCAAGGGGGAGCCGTGGCGAGCGTTGTATGCGCTGGACTTCCCCGACGCGCACCCCGAACACGTTGCCGAGGACCTTGCAACCGGGGCGCGAGGTGTGCACCACGACACGGGGGAGCGCCGGCAGTGGGAGGCGATACAGGCTTGGGACGCCTTCGAGCGACTCGATCAGATCACAGCGCCGACGCTCGTGCTGCACGGCACGCAAGACCAGCTGATCGCTCCCGAGAACGCGCGCATGATCGCCGAGCGCATACCCGGCGCGGAGCTGCACTGGCTCGAAGGAGCCGGGCACGTCTACCATTCAGAGCAGGCAGCGGCGGCAGATGCGGCCGTCCTGGAATTCATACGGAGGCACTCGTGAGTGGTGCGGCACCCGAAGAGGTCATCGCGCTGGCCGAACGACGCTCCGTCGCCCGCGCGTCGAAGGACTTCGCGGCCGCCGACACCCTGCGCGACCAGATCCGCCAGCTCGGTTGGGAGGTTACGGACGAGCCCGGCGGCTTCGCACTTGTGGCCATCGCCACCACCGTCGCAGGACCGGTGGCGTCGGGGGACGTGGCGTCGCTGCTTGAGACCGCGACCACCTTCGACGTGAGCGTCCAGTGGGTCTGTGAGGGGTGGCTCGACGACATCGACCGGGCGCTCACCGCCTTCCGTGCGACCGCCGGCGAGCACCGCGTGCAGTTCGTGATCGCCGACACGACGGGACTCGCCCCCCAACGGTGGGGTGAGACCGACGACGTCGAGGTCGTCTGGCTCGAAGCAGATACGGGCTGGGCCGCCGCCCGCAACGCGGGACTACGCCGGGCGCTCGCCCCGATCGTGGTCGCCGTCGACGGGTCGATCGAGCCCACCGGCGACGTGCTCGCCCCGCTCGCCGCGGCTCTCGAGGACCCGAGCGTCGGTGTGTGCGGCCCGTTCGGCATCGTGACGCGCGACTTGCGCGAGTTCGAAGACGCTCCCGGCCAGGGGCCCTGCGACGCGGTCGAGGGCTACCTGATGGCGTTTCGCCGCGAGGACCTCGCCAAGGTCGGCGGGTTCGACGAGAAGTTCCGGTGGTATCGAACCGCCGACATCGAGTGGTCGTTCCGGGTCAAGGACGCTGGTCTTCGCTGCGAGGTCGTGGCGGTACCGGTCACCAAGCACGCCCATCGCATGTGGCAGGCAGCATCGCAGCAGGAGCGCGCCACGTGGTCAAAGCGGAACTTCTACCGGTTCCTGGAACACTGGCGGGGCCGCTGGGATCTGGTGTTGTCGGGAGAGCCCGAGCACATCGACAAGAGCCACGATGACGATGACTCGATGACGCTGCCGGAGGGTCGCTGAGGAACGAACCCGGTCAGTCGGCCGGCATCGGCGGCGCGGGCGGGATGAACGGCGACGGTGACGGCGTGTGATGCGAGATCGGCTGCTCGGCCCGGCGCACCTTCGCCTCGGCCGCCGCCGCCGCAGACTCTTCGGCGAGCGCGCGTTGTGCGTCTTCGGGCCGGGGGATCGGCTTGGAGCCGTTGGCGTAGGCGATCAGGTCGTCGCCCTCGATCGTCTCGATGGCGATCAACAGCGCCGACAGTTCGTCGAGCAGGTCGCGCTTCTCGGTCAAAAGCGCGAGGGCCTTGTCGTGCGCCTCTTCGAGCAGGCGCCGGATCTCCGAGTCGACCATCTCGGCGGTGCGCTGCGACATCTTCGCACCGCTTCCGAACATCGACTGCTGCTCGGGAGAACCCAACGAGATCGGGCCGATGTCGTCGCTCATGCCCAATACCGTGACCATGGCGCGCGCGGTCTCGGTGGCCTTCTCGAGGTCGTTGTGGGCACCGGTCGACACGACACCGTCGTAGTAGAGCTCCTCGGCGGCACGTCCACCCATCGCGAACGCCATCGTGGACTTCAACTCGGGCTCGGTGCGCATGAACCGGTCCTCGGTCGGGCGCACCCATGTGACGCCGAGCGCCGCCGTGCCGCGCGGCACGATCGTCACGCGGTGCAGCGGGTCGATGTTGCCGGTGCTCACCGCGACCAGCGCATGGCCCATCTCGTGCACCGCCGTGCGTTCCTTTTCGCCCTCGGACAAGATCCGGGACTTGCGCTCCATGCCCATCGATGCGCGATCGATCGCCTCGTCGAGCTCGAGCTCGGTGACGGCATTCTTGTCGCGCCGCGCAGCGAGCAGCGCCGCTTCGTTGACGACGTTGGCAAGATCGGCGCCGGTGAAGCCGGGTGTGCGAGCCGCGATATTGCGCAGCTGGACGCCGGGCTCCAGCGCGACGCCGCGCGCGTGCACGCGCAGGATCTCCTCGCGGCCGCGTAGGTCGGGGCGATCGACCACCACTTGGCGGTCGAACCTGCCCGGGCGCACGAGCGCCTCGTCGAGTACGTCGGGCCGGTTGGTCGCGGCCATGATGATCACGCCCTTGGAGGCGTCGAACCCGTCCATCTCGACCAGCAGCTGGTTCAGGGTCTGCTCGCGTTCGTCGTGCGCGCCGAACCCCGAGCCCATCGCGCCGGAGCGGCCCTTGCCGATCGTGTCGATCTCATCGAGGAACACCAACGCCGGCGCCTTCTC
>JANMPG010000195.1:0-2404 GCA_031369745.1 Actinomycetes bacterium | reverse complement strand
GCCTTGGCTCCGGCGACGTCGGTGCGTTCGTTGTCACCGACGTGCGCGGCCTCATCGGGGGGCACCGCCAGACCTTCGAGCGCCGGCGCGAAAGCCTCTGCAGCCGGCTTGAACCAGCCGGTCTCGTCGCTGAACGCCCAGGCATCGAAGAACGACAGCACGCCGAAATCTTGCAGACGCGCGCGCAACGTGGTGGAGCCCGTCAATCCGACGTCGCACACGATGCCCAGAACACAGCCAGCATGCTTCAGCGTGGCGAGGCATTCGAGCAAGCCGGGAGCCGCGTGCAAGGGCGCCGTCTCACCCACGATGCGGAAGGTGTCGACCAGACGTGCGCGTACGCCATCGTCGAGGGAGATCCCGAGGCGCTGCGCGACGAACCCGACGCTGTCGCCCGCGCCCCATTGCCCCGCGTTGTCACGCCAGCGCGTATCGAAGATCTCCCAGTTGGCGGCGAACGCCTCGCCAAGCTGCGTATCGGTGCGCGGCTGGCCCGCCTCGGCGAGCGTGGCCACCCAGCGCTCGATCAGCATCGCGCGCATGTCCCCGCGACGCTCCGACACGAGCGTCTGCCAGTAGTCGAAGGTGACGGCGCGAGGAGGCGTCACACGGCCTCGCCGAGCAGGCGGGGGATCGCCGTTTCCCAGATCTCGGCAAGCTCGGCGACGGGGATGTCGACCGTGCCGTCGATCACTGCTCTCGGACCGCCGGTTTCGCCGATGCGTGCTGCGGGCACGCCGTGCGCGGCGGCCAAGGCGCGGAAGGCATCTTCGTCCAGTGGCGCCACGCTCACGACCGCCCGCGACGCCGATTCGCTGAACAACGCCACGTGCGCCGGCAGGTCGGTCGGGATCGATACCGCGAAGCCGCACCCAACCCCGATCGCGCACTCGGCAAGCGCCACGGCGAGCCCCCCGTCGCCACAATCGTGTGCGCTCGCAAGTACCGCATCGGCGGACGCGGCGACGAGCAGATCGATCAGAGCGCGCTCGCTTGCCAGGTGCAAGGCCGGCGGCATACCGCTCACCTGCCCGAGCACCGCTTCAGCGAACTCCGAACCCCCGAGCTCCGCGGCCGTCTCACCGAGCAGGTAGATGACAAGACCCGGCTGGGGGAACGCGCTCGGTACGCGAAGCCGGTAGTCGAGCAGCAGGCCGAGCATGCCGATCACGGGCGTCGGATCGATCGCACTGTCGCCGCTTTCGTTGTAGAAGCTCACGTTGCCGCCCGTCACGGGCGTGGCAAGGGCCGTGCACGCATCGCGCATGCCGCGGATCGACTCGGCGAACTGCCACATCACCTCGGGCCGCTCGGGGTTGCCGAAGTTCAGGCAGTTCGTGATCGCCAGCGGCCGCGCGCCGGTCACTGCGACGTTGCGGGCAGACTCGGCGACCGCGTGCATCGCCCCCAGGTAGGGGTCGAGCCGTCCGTAGCGTCCCTTCCCGTCGCTGGAAACAACGATCCCCTTGAGCGTGCCGGGGATGCGGATCACCGCGCCGTCGGAGTCGGGGCCGGCCACGGTGTTTCCCTGCACGATCCGGTCGTACTGGCGCCAGACCCAGCGCTTGGAGGCGACGGAGGGAGCGGCCAAGACCGTGCGCAACGCATCGGCGATGTCGCCGTCGAACGGGGTGAGCGCGGGGTCGACGTCGTCGGCGCGCGCGGGCTCGGCCATCGGGCGCTCATACTCAGGCCCGTCGTCGGCGAGCGAGCGGGCGGGCACCTCCGCCACGACGTCGCCGCCGCGCCGGATCGTGAGGATGCCGCCATCGACCAGCGTGGCGACGACCGCGGTGTGCAACCCCCACCGAGCGCACAGTGCTTGCACCGCCTGGAGTTTCGAGGGGTGCACGATAGCGAGCATCCGTTCCTGCGATTCGGACGTGAGGATCTCGAACGGCTCCATGTCGGCCTCGCGCAAGGGCACGACGTCGAGATCCACATCGGCGCCCATGCCGGCGCGCCCGGCCGACTCGCTCAGCGCGCAACAGATACCGGCCCCGCCAAGGTCCTGCAGTCCTTCGAGGAGTCCCTCTGCGATCAGCTCGAGCGAGGCCTCGATCAGGAGCTTCTCGGCGAAGGGGTCGCCGATCTGCACCGAAGGGCGCGACGCCTCGGCGCCGTCGTCGAGCGTCGCGCTTGCGAGCACCGACACGCCGCCGATGCCGTCGCGTCCGGTCGCGGCGCCGTACAGCACCATGTACGAGCCGACGTGCGGGGTGAGCGACTGCGACGTCACGAGCGCGTCGGCCCTTGCCAAGCCGACGCACATCACGTTCACGCACGGGTTTGACGAATGCGACTGCGCGAAACGGATCTCCCCACCGACGGTCGGCACGCCGATGCAGTTGCCGTACCCGCCGATCCCGGCGACCACACCTTCGAACAACCAGCGGTTGCGGGG
>JANMPG010000161.1:0-26535 GCA_031369745.1 Actinomycetes bacterium | reverse complement strand
CCCAGCTCGTGGGCAACGCGCTCGGCCGTGTGACGAAGCGTCTCGGCGAGATGCTCGGGCTGCGCGTCGGCGAGCACCGGGGCTTGGAACCCCCACCCCACTCGTTGGGCCGCGGCCGCCGGGGCGGCCGAGGCCTCCGCGCGCCGGGCGGCGGCCTCCGCCTCGAGCGCCTGCGTCTCGGCCTGTGCCGCCGAGCGCTGCAGCGAGGAGGCGAACGACCCGGCGACCGCGCCGATCGCGAACGCCATGCCGGCGCGGAAGAACACCTCCGCGGATCCGGCGGTCACCTGTGCCCGAGCCGCCTCCGCCACGATCTGCTCGCCGAGGAACAGCGCCGCTCCCACCAATCCGCCTCGCAACCCCCAACGGGCCGCCCCCTCCAGCGGCACCAGATAGCCGAGGACCCACACGGGATCGGCGGGAGCGCTGGGGACGAGCCACACCAGGCCCAGGATGACGATCGCGTCCAGCACGAAGGCGGCCGCACCGATCGATCGCAGGTGTGCCGGGCCGACATCGCGTCGCACGGAGCTGGAGATGGCGAGGTTGCCAACAGTCAGGCCGATGACCAAGGCAACGGCCAGCGGGAGGGCGAACGCAGGGTCCTCGGCGTGGTCCCGGATCGCGTATCCGACCTGGACCGCGCCGAACGCGGCGACGAGCCATCGCAACAGCACGAGCTGGCGCTCCAGGCGCCGTCCACCGTCTGCTCGATCCGTGACCATCTTCCGGCTCGCTCTCCGCTCGATCTTCGCTCGATACACTAGGCGGCGCCGCGGCTCGGTCGTCGCAGCGCCTCCTCATATGTTCGACACCTTGAGCGATCGCCTCGACGGCGTATTCAGCAAGCTGCGAAGCCGCGGCAAACTTCACCCGAAGCAGGTGGACAACGCCCTGGCCGACATCCGCATGGCCCTGCTCGAGGCGGACGTGTCGGTGGAGGTGGCCGACGACCTGCTCGCACGCGTGCGAGCGCGCGCCGTGTCCGAAGAGGTGATGAAGAGCCTCACGCCCGCGCAGCAGGTCGTGAAGGTCATGGACGAGGAGCTGACGGTCACGCTCGGCGGCGAGCACCGACCGTTCACGCTGCCGGGCGTGAACCCGGCCGTGATCATGCTCGCCGGCGTGCAGGGTTCGGGCAAGACCACGGCGTGCGCCAAACTCGCGAAGCACCTCAAAGGCAAGGGAAAGCGGCCGTTGCTGATCGCAGCCGACCTCGAGCGCCCGGCGGCGGTCGAGCAGCTTCGGACGCTCGGCCGCGAGATCGGGGTCCCGGTGTGGTCGCAGGGGAGCGATCCGGTGAAGCTCGCCAAGAACGGCGTCAAGGAGGCTCAGCGCACCGGCGCCGACGTCGTGATCATCGACACGGCCGGCCGCCTCCACGTCGACTCCGAGATGATGAGGCAGGCTCGCAAGATCAAGGACATCGCCAAGCCCCACCACGTGCTGATGGCTTGCGACGCGATGACCGGGCAAGACGCGGTGGTGCAAGCACGCGAGTTCATGCGCGAGGTCGATACGACCGGGTTCATCCTGACGAAGCTCGACGGCGACTCGCGAGGCGGCGCCGCACTGTCGATGGCGGCCGTCACCGGCCGTCCGTTCTTCTTCGCCGGCACGGGCGAGAAGCTCGACGATCTCGAGCCGTTCCACCCCGACCGCATGGCGGGACGGATCCTCGGGATGGGCGATGTGCTGACGCTGATCGAAAAGGCGCAGGACACGGTCGACCAAGAGGCCGCCGCGAAGGCTGCAGAGCAGATGATGTCGGGTCAGTTCAACCTGGAGGACTTCCTGGGCCAGATGCGCGAGATGCGCAAGCTCGGGCCGATCGGCGACCTGTTGAAGATGCTTCCCGGGGTCCCAGGTGGGAAGGCGGGTATGAAGGAGCTGGCCGGTGCGATCGACGAGGGGGAGCTCGGTCGAGCCGAGGCCATCATCCTGTCCATGACCCCCCGGGAGCGGCGGGAACCCGGTATCATCTCCGGGTCGCGCCGCCTCCGGATCGCAAACGGGTCCGGGACCACCACCGCCGACGTCAACACGCTCCTCAAGGACTTCGAGGCCGCGAGGAAGATGATGCGGACGATGATGGGTGGCAAGCGCATACCGGGCATGAAGATGCCCACGAAACTCCCGACCCGATAGGCAAAGGACGAGCAAGCATGGCGACGAGGATCCGACTGCGGCGGATGGGTTCGAAGGGACGTCCCTTCTACCGCGTGGTCGTGGCCGACCAACGCGCACCGCGCGACGGTCGATTCATCGAAAACATCGGCAAGTACCACCCGCTCAACGATCCGTCGGTGATCGAGATCGATGAGGATCGCGCGCTGCACTGGCTCCGGGTGGGTGCCCAGCCGTCCGAGCAGGTCCGTAACCTGATGACCAAGATCGGCATCTGGGAGAAGTTCGTCGCCGAGCGTCCGAGCGCCGTGGCCGGCTCCAAGGCATCCAAGCCCGAGCGAGCGGCCAAGGAGAAGGTCTCGAAGAAGGCCCAGGCCAAGGCCGCTGAGGCGGCGAAGGCTCCCGCCGAAGCCAAGGCCCCCGAAGCCGCCGCTTCCGCCGCCGAAGCCGCCGTGGAGATCGAGGCGCCGGCCGCTGCCGAGGTCACCCCCGACGCCCCTGAGGCCGTCGAGGCGCCGGCCGCTGCCGAGGTCACCCCCGACGCCCCTGAAGCCGTCGAGGCGCCGGCTGCTGCCGAGATCACCCCCGACGCCCCTGAAGCCGTCGAGGCGCCGGCCGCTGCCGAGGTCACCCCCGACGCCCCTGAAGCCGTCGAGGCGCCGGCCGCCGAGGAGACGGCTGAGGCCTGAGGTGAAGGAGCTCGTCGAGTTCCTGTGCCGCGAACTGGTCGATGACCCCGACGCGGTCGCGGTCATCGAATCGTTCGACGAGCGGGGTTCGACATACCGGGTGACCGTTGCCCCCGGTGAGCTCGGCAAGGTGATCGGCCGCGGCGGTCGCACCGCCAAGGCGATCCGAACCGTCGTCCGGGCGGCGGCGTCGCGCCAGGACCAGTCGGTGCGCGTCGACTTCGAGGACTGACGTGGGCGAGCCGACGGTCACCGTCGGCCGCATCACCAAGCCACACGGTGTGCAGGGCGAGGTCGCGGTGCACAACCGGTCGGATAACCCTGAGCGTTGGGTTCCCGGCGCGGTGATGTTCGATGCGACCGGCCGAACGTACACGGTGCGTACCGTGCGGCCGCACGGCGATCGCCTGCTCGTGATGTTCGAGGAGATCCCCGATCGCACGGCCGCGGAGACGGTCGCCGGCACCGAGCTGGTCGTCCCGGAATCGTCGCTGCCCGAGTTGCCCGCCGGACAGTGGTGGTCGCATCAGGTGGAGGGGATCGCCGTGACGACCGAATCGGGCCGCGACCTGGGGACCGTTGTCGAGGTGCTGCCCTACCCGGCGCAGGATCTGTGGCGCATCGTGGGCGACGACGGCCTCGAGACGCTCCTGCCGGCGGTGTCCGATCTGGTGGTCGAGCTCGACGTTGCCGGCAGGCGGGCGGTCGTGAAAGACCTCCCCGGGCTCACGGCGCCCGATCCTTCGGGCTAGAGTCCGGCGATCTTCGCCAGCTGCGTCGGCTTCTTCAACGAATAGCGGTGTCCGTCACGTTTGACGAGACCGCGCCGCTGGAAGTCCGCCACGATCCTCGTGACGTTCTCGCGGCTGCCCCCGCACAAGCTCGCGAGGTCCGCGTGCGTCAGCGCCGGGATCGATGTTCCCGCCTCCGGCAGTTCCTCGAGGGACGGCGTACCCATCTGCAGGAGTCGCTTTGCGACCCGTCCCTTCAGATCGAGGAAGAGCAGGTCGTCGGCGAACGCCTGGTGCTCTTGGATCTGGCGCGCGAGTGCGGCGAGCAGCTGCCGAGCAGCATTCGCTTGGCTCGTGACGAACGCGACGAAATCCCCTCCGCCAACGGTCCACACGTCGGAGTCGTCCAGCGCCAGCAGGTCGGCGCCTCGTGGCAGATCACCCAAGACGCCGAGCTCGCCGAGGAACTGCGGTGTGTCCACCGTCGCGTGCAGGATCCGCGCGCCGGTGGGGGAGAACGAGGCGATCTCGATGCGACCCTCCACCAGGAAGTACACCTCGGGCGAGGGGTCGCCCTGGTGACAGATGTATGTGCCACGCCTGAAGCGGTGGACCCCACCCATCTCCGCGAAACTCGCGATCTCGCGCTTCGCCACCCCCCGGAGCACGGGGGTGGACCCCATCGCGTCGGTGAGTTCTTGTGCGGCGGTCGTGGTCATCGGGCAGAGGGTAACCGTCAGAAACGATGTCTGCTACCCGGCCGAGCCCGCACAGCAAACAGCCCGAGCCTTTGGCCCGGGCTGCCGCCGATCTCAGTGTGCTCAGAGGGCCTTGGCAACCCTCTTGGAGGCGATCCGACGGGCGGTCGTCTTCTTGGCTACCTTCTTTGAGGCGATCCGACGGGCGGTCGTCTTCTCGGCCTTGCGGGCGCCCGCGGCGGGCTCGTCACTGACGGGGCGCTTCGGCTGAATCTTCTTCTCGGCCATCCTGTCGCTCCTTCTCGTGTGCCGCCCGGCTGGGCTGCTCGACACCGGCATCATGCCTCGCCCAGCGGGCGGATGCCGGTAGCGCGGGTCACAGTTCGCCCGTGCTTTCCGTCACGAGCGATGTGTGACGTGCGTCACTTGTCGAGTTCCGGCAGGTCGATCGGGTCGGGGCGAGGTGTGCACGCCCCGCAGAACAGTGCGTCCTCGACGACCAGCGCTCGTGTCGTGTCGCCGCCTCGGTAGAGCTCTAAGACGTAGGGCTGTTCCTGCGCGTGATCTTCGCAGACGCCTCGGCCGCAGAAGCGACATGCGCCGACCGCCGTTCGGCGGCAGTGCCAACACACCATCGGGTCCTCCTCAGTGCTCCATGTTCCTGTCGGGTGTTCGGTCAACCGCGCCACGTCGGAAGGTGCCCGCAACGACACGGGTGAAGCCCTCGCGATCCAACTGGAACACGCGAGCAGGTGTGTGCGCGACGACGGTCGCGTTGCGCGGCTCGTCGGTGAGCAATGCGATCTCGCCGAAATGTTGGCCCACGCCCAACGTCGCGATGACCTCGCCGTCACGCGTCACGTCGACCTGACCCGCTCCGATCGCGTAGAACGAATCGCCGATATCGCCTTGCTGGATCAACACGTCGGCCGGCGCGGCGTTGATCCACCCGCCATGCTCCAGGACGAGTGCGAGATCTGCCGTCGACAACGCGCTGAACGGCGGCAGCGACCGCAGCTCCGCGTACGCCTGCATCGTCGGGGCGAAATCGGGTGCATCGATGTCGTCGGCGAGGAGCCGATCGAACGCCGCTTTGTCGACGCGGAAGAGCGTGACGTCGCCTTCGGCGCGAGCGGTTGCCGAGCGTCGGGCGGAGCCCAGCAGTCCGAGCTCGCCGAACGCGTCGCCGCGCCCGAGCGTCGTGAGGACGAGCACGTCACCCTCGTCGATGTCCTCGTCCTCGATCCGCATTGCCCCGGAGCGCACGACGTAGAAGGCGTCGGCGGCGTCGCCTCTACGGAAGATCGCCTGGCCGTCGCGAACGCTGACCAACTCGATACGCCCGGCGAGGTCGGATAACACGTCTTCCTCGAGATCGTCGAAGGCGGGCAGGGCATCGATCAACGCGGCGGCTTCGACGCGCCAGGAGCGCTGCGCCTGGAATCGGACGCGGTCGAGCGTGTCGCGCAGGCGCTTGACGATCGCTCGCACCATCGTCAGCGCGCCGCGGATCAAGGGCCCGATGAACACGAGGGCGAGCAGCACGAGCAGGATCCTTGAGCCGGATCCTCCCTTCCACAGGCTCGACACGAGCTCGCCGAAGATCTGTTGCCAGAAGAAGTACGCGGCGTAGAACGAGAAGATCGTGAACGCGATGCCGACGGTGCCGTACAGGCCGATCCCGATCTCCTGCAGGCTGAAGCGCTGCCGATGCCACAGCTTGTGCCACAGATCCCCCTGGATGAACTGCAGCGATCGTCGCCGCAGGTCCGGCATCTGGATCAGATCCGAGAAGATCCAGTAGCCGTCGAGTTCCAGCAGCGGGATCAGGTTCATGAAGATGAGGAAGTAGTTGAGCAGCGCGAATCGATACAGAAACGCGGCGAGGAACGTGTCGGGCGTAAGCGCCATCACGATCGACGCGATGCCGGCCAAGATCAACTCGGCGAAGGGGCCGGCGAACGACTGGGCGATGCGCTCGCGCTGATCCAGCATCAAGCCGTCAGACGCATCGACAAAGAACGCCGGCGATCCGAAAAATATGAAGAATCCTGCGCTGATGACACGGCGCTTGTAATGGATCAACGTCATCGCGTGCCCGAGTTCGTGCGCGAAGGTGAGGAACAGGCCGAGTGACAAGAGCAGGACAGTCTCGCCCGGCGCGTGGCTCGACGACAAGGAGTAGTGCCCGGCCTGTTGCGTGACGACGAAGGCCACGAGCCCCACGAGAGCCACGAGCGAGGAGACCGCGACCATCCAGGGCCGGAAGAAGACGTGGAGTCCGCCGTTGTACGCGGCGCGGACGAACCCGTCTGCCCCGTCCCAGCCGATCCGCAGGTGCTTGGCGAACTCCCGAAGCTTGCGCCGGCCCTTGGTGGCGATGTCCAGATGATCGCGCACCAAGGCGGTGACGTCGGGTCGCGCCGGGTCCAGGAAACCCGACTCGCGCAGGGACACGATGAGCCCCAGTACGGCGCCGGGGTCGAGATCTCCTGCGCTTTGCAGGTGGCTGACGATGAGCTCTTGCGATGTTCGCGACCCGTCCATCTGCTCCATCAGGGAGGCTTCCCACGGCTGGAGTTCGAAGTGCAGGGTGTGGTCGGGTCGCGCCGCGATCGCGAAGTCGTTGCCCCAGCGCATGCGGAAGCTCTTGATCTCGGCGCCCGGGGCCAGTTTGGGCACGAACAACTCCGGGTCGACGAGATCGGTCAGCTCGTCCCAGACGCCCCCGACCGTTTCCAGTTCTCGGGCTGAGGGGTCCGCGGCCAAGACAGCACAGATGCGGTCAACAACGGTGGGGACCGTCGAACGCGCCTCCGCGCGAACCGCCGCGGCGACGAGCCCCGGCACGTTCAAGGCTTCGCGCCGAACCCGTCGTTGACGCAGGGCGTCGATGCCGATGACGATGCCCGCAACCACGAGCACCGCCAAGATCAGATATTGCATGCCCCTCCTTGAGATGGTTCGCGCCCTCTGGGCACGACGGCATCCTCGTCGAGGCTGCCACTGCCTGCAAACCGCAGGGGGGGTGTGTCGAACGACACCCGACCTGGGCTGCGGATAGCACATCGGAACCGTGTCGGCCGTCATCGACCACATGGCTTGCCGTGCCTACGCTTCCCCTATCGAGCCGAAGGGAAAGCCAAGATGCTGAACGCAGACGCAGCGAAGTACCGGGTCAACGATATGGTGCGCAGCAGCGAGGCTCACCGAGTCAGCCGTGCCAGCGCCGCCCGCCACTCGGCGCACCGCAAGGTCATCGTTCGGCGCGTTGCAGCCACGGCCGTCGCGATGCTGCCGCTGCCGATCAAACACTGAGGTGTCGTCGCGGTAGCCTCGGGCCGTGCGCATCGACGTGATCACGATATTCCCGGGGCTGTTCGAGGAGCCGCTGGCGCACGGCCTTTTAGGCAAGGCGATCGCGGCGTCCGTCCTGGACATCCGCGTCCACGATCTCCGCGACTGGACGAACGACAAGCACCGCAGCGTCGACGACGCGTCGTTCGGTGGCGGCCCCGGCATGGTGCTCAAGCCGGAACCGTTGTTCGCTGCGGTGGAATCGCTCGATCCCGATCGGGGACGCGTGCTGGCGATGTCCCCGGCGGGACGACGCCTCGATCAAGCGCTCGTCGGCGACCTCGCGGCCGAGACCCATCTGACGTTGCTCTGTGGTCGCTACGAGGGCTTCGACGAGCGCGTGATCGAAGGTCTGCCGGCCGAGGAGCTCTCGATCGGCGACTACGTGCTATCGGGCGGTGAACTGCCGGCGCTGGTGCTGATCGAGGCGGTCACCCGGCTGATCCCCGGAGTGATCGGCAAAGAGGAGTCACACGAGCGGGACTCCTTCAGCGAACCTGGGCTCCTGGACCATCCTCACTTCACCCGGCCGCAGCAGTTCCGAGGGATGCCGGTTCCCGACGTGCTGGTGTCCGGCGATCACGCGGCGATCGACGCGTGGCGCCGCGATGCGGCGCGGGCCAAGACCGCACGGAATCGGCCGGATCTGCTGGACGCAGACGGCGACTGAGATCACCCCCAGCACGGCGACGTCAGGGGCTGGTCGCCGAGCGCCGCGATCGCCTGATCCCGGGCTCGATTGATCCCCGCCCACCCGACGTCGTGGCGAGCCGCGTCTCGCGCACACGCGAGCACCCCTTCCAGACTCCTCCGCGACCGGGGGGACACGGCAGGAAGGGCCGCGAGCATGGCGGGGACCGCGTCGAGCGACAGCAGCGACAAGTCCTGTACGTCCAGGGCGGCGCCGTGCATCGATCGGGCGATGTTGCGCTCGGCGATGAACGCGTCGAGGTTCATCGCGTTGAGGCCGAAGACGGTCGCCGTCGCGATCACCACCGCGGCCGTCGGCAGCCACGACGCGCGACCCACGACGAGCGCGACGACCGTGCACAGCAACGCGACGCCGATCGCCAACATCGTGGCGTGAACCAGCACGCGAAGCCACGTGAAGCCGTACGCGTTCTCGTAGAGGGCAAGGCGCCCGAAGGCGGAGTCGAGCACGACCAGAACAAGTCCGATCAGCAGCAAGCTCAGCACCAGGAACGCAACCCGGACACGTCCAGGCGTCGGTCGCGGGAGGGCCGCCCACGCGAACGCGACGATGCCGCCGGCGATCCCCGTCGCAACGAGAAGCTGCCAGAAGCCGCTGCGGGCGTACTGCGCATACGTGAGACCCCGCTCGGTCACCACGCGGGTGCGACCGCCGAAGAAGACGGCGAACTGCATCGCGACGAACGCCGCGAAGATCGCGTCCGTGACCGCGAGGAGCGTGATCCATTCCGCCGGGCGTGCCCATGTTGCGCGAACAGGCCGCTGGGCGACCTGCTCGATACGGCAGGAGCCACGCGTCGCCATCGCGATCAGGGTCGCCAGCGCCAGCGCGCCGACCGCAACCAACAGCAGGTGGGTCGGGGCAGAGCTGAGGGACAGCGCGAGTGGCGCACGAACGTATCGCGCGAACACCGGGTCGGCGCCGGCTAGGACGACGAGCAGGATCAAGGTCACCGGTACGACGACCAGCAGCGTCCGAACGACGCTGCGGATGCTGCGTCCGCTCGCGCCAGCAGCGCGAACCGGGGGTCCGGCGAGACCAGCGGCGCCATCGGGCAGCGCTTCCGCAGGCGCCCACAGCACGCGACTCAGGTAGGAACGCAAGGAGGTCGACGCCGGCGTACCGAGCAGGGTGAACGAGGCTCCGATGCACAGCAGCGACCCGGCGCCGAGCAGGGTGAGGCCCGTGAGCACGACCGAGGTGCGCAGCACGAAGAAGACCCCGAGGATCGCGGACGCCGCGAGGTACGGGAGGGCGACGCGGCGCGGTCTGCCCAGCACGATCACGGCGGCCGCCGCCAGCCATGTGCCGAGGGTCAGTGCCAGGCCCGCAGGGGCGCGAACGGCGGCATCGGCCAACGAGCCGAACGCGCATGCGACTGCGAGACCGACCCACGTGCCTGCGATCGCGAGCCGTCGATCCTTGCGGAGAGGTGCGGCCGGCAGGGCCGGTGAGGAGAAGTCGCTCATCGCCGCATCTTGTTGAGCCGCGTGTTGCCGGACAAGGTTCTCGGGGTGGGTTCCACGCATCCGACACCGCTTCGCCATCGTCCCGACACATGCGCGTGACCAGGGTCGCAGCGGAGCCCGCGCAAGCGCCGCTGGTACAATCGCCAACCGTTGCCATGAACAAGACCGATCTGATCGAGCAGCCGTTCCTGCGCACGGACCTCCCGGATTTCCGCCCCGGCGACACCGTCAAGGTGCACGTGCGCGTGGTGGAGGGGAGCCGTGAGCGCGTTCAGGTGTTCCAAGGCGTCGTGATCCGCCGTTCCGGTGGCGGTATCCGCGAGACCTTCACCGTCCGCAAGATCTCCTTCGGCGTCGGGGTCGAGCGCACGTTCCCGCTGCACTCGCCCTCGATCGCCAACCTGGAGATCGTCCAGCGGGGGCGGGTTCGCCGAGCCAAGCTGTACTACCTGCGAGACCTACGCGGGAAGAAGGCACGGATCAAGGAGCGTCGGATCGACGACGTCAAGCTGGCCGCGATGGAGGCAGCCGCCGCGCAGGCAGCGGCAGAAGCCGCAGAGGCGGCCGAGGCGGAAGCGCCGGCCGACATCGTCGAGAGCGATGCCGAGCCGACGGTGGACACGGGGGAGACCGGCGAGGTCGACGCCGAGGTCGAAGCCGAGGTCGACGCGCCCGTTGCGGCCGAGTCGCCCGCCGAAGAGCCCGCCGAGGGCTAACCCGTGGCCGATCGGCCCGGCGATGAACACGACGCCGAGCGCCCCGATCGGTTCTGGCGCGAACTCCCGATACTGCTGATCGCGGCACTCGCGATCGCGATCATCGTTAAGACGTTGCTGATCCAGGCGTTCTTCATCCCGTCGTTGTCGATGTCGCCAACACTGGAGCGAGGGGACCGCATCCTCGTGTGTCGCGTGTGCCTGCACGTGAGCGACATCCAGCGAGGAGACGTCATCGTGTTCTCCGATCCGAACCCGATCCCGGGCGACGAGCGCGGTCCGATCGGTGCCGTCCTGCACTGGCTGGGCGAGGGTATCGGTGTCGCGCAGCCCGAAGACGAGGACTTCATCAAGCGTGTGATCGGGCTTCCCGGCGATGTGGTGGAGCTGCACGACGCAGAGCTGTTCGTCAACGGCGAACGGATCGATGAGCCGTACCTGAACGCCGAGAGAGACACGAGTGCCTACGGGCCCGTGACGGTGCCGGATGGCATGCTCTTCGTGCTGGGGGACAACCGCGCGCATTCGGGCGACTCACGGTTCCCGCCCCCGACCGGACTTGGGTTCGTACCGGAGGACAAAGTGATCGGGAAGGCATTCGTGATCGTGTACCCGCCGTCACGGTGGGGATGGCTGTAAACACGGACCTCGTTCGCTACGAGGCCGCCCTGCACGCGCAGGGCTTCGCACGGATCGCCGGTGTCGATGAGGCTGGTCGCGGCGCCTTGGCGGGGCCACTGGTGGCGGCCGCGGTGATCATCCCCGACGGTTTCGACACCACCGGTGTGCGCGATTCCAAACTGTTGAGCGCCAAGCAGCGTGACGAGCAGTTCGAGCGGATCACTGGCGCCTGCACCGTCGCCGTGGTCAAGGCCGAGGCCCCGGCGCTTGACCGCCGGGGCCTGCACCGATCCAACATCGCGCTGCTGCGCCGCGCGGCGTGCGCGCTGGACCCCGAGCCGGACTACGCGCTGACCGACGGCTTCCCCGTGCCGCGCATGCCGTGCCCCGCGCTGTCGATGAAGAAGGGCGATGCGGTGTCGGCAAGCGTCGCGGCCGCATCCATCGTTGCGAAGGTGACGCGCGACCGGATCATGCTGCGCCTGGACCGCCGCTACCCGGCCTTCGGATTCGCGCACAACAAGGGATACGGCACGCCGGACCATTGGATCGCCCTGGAGGCGCACGGTCCCACGCCCGTGCATCGCCTGAGCTTCGCGGGGGTCGGCCAAGCCTCGCTGCCGGGGCTCGGTCGCACGCATGTCGGTTCCGCATGAGAGCATGAGCCCCTGATGGAAGACGACATCGAACGCTTCGAAGAAGAGCGCGAGATGGAGCTGTACCGGGAGTACCGCGATGTGCTGCCCATGTTCAGCTTCGTGATCGAGACCGAGCGGCGTTTCTACCTGGCCAACAAAGTGGAGATGACGCCGCTGGACGCGGGCTGGGTGCAGGTGCACCTCACCGATGCCTGGGTGTGGGACATGTTCCGCCCGGCACGGTTCGTCTCGAGCGTGCAGGTGATGACGCGCCGCGATGTCAACGTCGAAGAACTGCGACGCGACGAGACATCGATCCCCGACTCGCCGGAGATCCCGCCGAGCTGACCGACCTCAGATGTCAGACCCTGGCGCTAGCGTCGGGGTGGTGGATGAGCGAACGGCCGTCGGTCGCCGCGGCGAGCAGGTAGCCGAGACGCGTTACGTATCGCGCGGGTACCGCGTCGTGGCGCGCAATTGGCGTTGTCGCATCGGCGAGCTCGATCTCGTATTGGCGCGCGGCCAGACGTTGGTGTTCTGTGAGGTGAAGACCCGCCGCGGGTCACGCTTCGGCGGCGGGTTCGAGGCGGTCGACGCACGCAAGCGTCACAAGGTGCGCTCCCTCGCCGAGGTGTTCTTGTTGCAGACGCGGGCGTTCCCGTCGGCGGTGCGGTTCGATGTGGCCAGTGTATGGCTGAAGCACGACGGGTCAGCGGCCGTCGAGATCTTCGAGGACGCCTTCTGACAGCCGGCGTAACGCCGCGATCAGCGCGTCGACGTCCGAGCGCGTCGCGAGGTAGTTCACGACACCGGCTCGCAGGTACGTGCGACCGCGAAGCGTCGTGACGCTGACCCAGCCGGTGCCGTCCACTTCGAGCGCGCGCTGCAGGGCGGTTTCGTAGGCGTTGAGCTGTTCGTTGGTCGGCGGCTCCGCAAAGCCCGGCAGGTGACGGAAGCACACGACCGAGAGTTCCGGCTCGCAGGCCAGATCGAAGTCGTCTGCCTCGCGGAGCGTGTCGGCTAGGTACGCGGCCAGGTCGTCGTTGTGCTCGATCAGTCCCGCGAACCCCTGCGTCCCCAGATGCTGCCAACTCATCCACAGCTTGAGCGCCCGGAACCGGCGGGTTCCTTCGATCGAGTACTCGTACCAGTTCAGTGGCGCGTCCTCGGGTCGGTTCGACGCGTAGTACTCGGGGGCTCGGTGGAACGTGTCGAGCAGATCTTGGCGTCGGCGCACGACGAGCGCGCCGATGTCGTAGGCCTGGAAGAACCATTTGTGCGGGTCGACCGTGACCGAGTCGGCCAGCTCCAGGCCGGGCACGCGATCCGCGTCACGAGCCGACAGCCGCGCGGCACCACCGTAGGCGGCGTCGACGTGGAACCACATGCGCTCCCGCGCGGCGAGCGCGGCAAGCGCGGGCACGTCGTCAACCGACCCGGTGTTGGTGGAACCGGCGACGGCGCAGATCGCCAGGGGCACCAAGCCGTCGGCGCGATCGGTCGCGATCGCCTCGCCAACCGGGTCTGGCTGCAGGCGGAACCGGTCGTCACTCGCGATCACGCGCAGCGTGTCGCCGGGGAAACCGAGGATGTCGAGACCGCGCGCGACGGAGAAGTGCGTCTGGTCGCTCGCGTAGACCCGAACGCCAGCGAGATCGGCGCCGCGCGGCGCCCGACCGAGGTCCAGCAGCGTGCGCAGGTGGACCTCGCGTGCGATGGCCAGCGCCATCAGGTTCGCCATGACGCCGCCGCTGGTCAGCACCCCCCACGAACCCTCGCCGAGCCCGATCAGGTCACAGAGCCAGCGAGTGACCTCCTCTTCGACGAACGCACCCACGGGACCCGCGTGCCACACGTCGACCCCTTGCTGGAGCCACTGCCCGAGGATCTCGCCGCCGACCGACATCGCGAGCGGCGGGGGCGTGAAGTAGCTGAAGGCGCCCGGGTGCTGTGCGTTGAACGTCATCGGCGCGACGCGCTCACGGAAGACGCGCAACACGTCGTCGGCGGGGATGCCGTGCATCGGCGCGTTGCTCGGTTCGCCGGCGGCACCGAAGAACCGTTGTCGCGAGTCCGGATAACTCTCGGGGTGCATGGGGCGATCCAAGGCGCGATCGAAGAGCCAGTCCAAGGCTTCGCGCGTGATCGCGTCGGCGAATCGTTCGAGCCCTGCGCGCGATGCGGGGTCGCGCAGGTTCAGCAGTTCGGGGTCGGGGACGCTCGGCAGGTCGTCGCGTGGCACGGTCCGTGAGGCTACTCGAAGGCGGGTGTGACGCTCGTCACGATCACGCACGAGGACCGCCGCTAGCGTCGCGGCGATGTATGGACGAGTGCTCGGTATGACGGTGGTCGGGGTGGGTGGCCGCGCGGTCGCGGTGGAGTCCTTCGTGGGTCGAGGGCTTCCTGCACTCACCCTCACCGGGCTGCCAGGCGCGGCCGTGCAGGACGCGCGCGAGCGGATCCGCCCCGCCGTGGAGCACGCTGGGCTCGAGTGGCCGCTTCGCCGGGTCGTTGTCAACCTTGCGCCAGGAAACCTCCGCAAAGAGGGCGCCGGGCTCGACCTGCCGATCGCCGCAAGCGTGCTCGCGGCCACGGCACAGGTGCCGACCGCGTCGCTCACCGGCCTGGTGTTCTTCGGCGAGCTGTCGCTTCGGGGTGAAGTGCTGCCGACGCCGGGTGTGTTGTCGGTGGCGATCGCCGCGGCGCAGGCGGGTTTGGCCGGCGTCGTGGTGCCCGAGGCGAACGCGGTCGAAGCTGCCCAGGTCGACGGCGTGCGTGTGATCGCCGTCGCAGATCTGAGCCACGTGGTCGGCTTCCTTCGCGGCACGTGGGAACCGCCCGACGTGGAGGTTGGCACCCAGCGCGGGTGGCGATCTGCCGGCGTCGACCTCGCCGAAGTGCGCGGGCAAGAGCAGGCGCGCCGGGCGCTCGAGGTTGCCGCGGCCGGCGGCCACAACCTGCTGTTCGTCGGCTCCCCGGGTGCCGGCAAGACGATGCTCGCGCGCCGGCTGGCAACGATCCTGCCCGAGCTGACACGCGAGGAAGCATTGGAGGCTACCCAGCTGCACTCGGTCGCGGGATTGCTCGCCGGTCGGGGGTTGCTTCGTCAGCGTCCGGTCCGCTCCCCACACCACTCGATCAGCACGGCGGGGCTGTTGGGCGGGGGGTCGACGCAGCTTCGCCCGGGCGAGGTCAGCCTCGCGCATCGGGGCGTGCTGTTCCTGGATGAGTTGACCGAGTTTCGTCGCGATGCGATCGAGGCGCTCCGCCAACCTCTAGAGGATGGGCACGTCGTGGTCACGCGCTCGAGCGCATCGGTGACGTTTCCGGCCCGCTTCACGTTGGTCGGCGCGGCGAACCCGTGCCCATGCGGGTTCCGCGACGACCCCGTGCGCCTGTGCGAGTGCCGTGACGACCAGTTGGCGCGCTACCGCGCGAAGTTGTCGGGGCCGCTGCTCGATCGCATCGACCTTCGCTTGAGCGTGCCGCGACTGACGAAGCACGAACTGCTCGGCGCGGCGGGCGGCGAGGCCTCGACGGTGGTGCGCACGCGCGTCCTCGAGGCTCGCGAACGGCAACTCGCTCGGTATCGAGACAACGACTGGACCTGCAACGCGCACCTGCCGGGTCCGCTCGCGCGACGCGAGGCGGCGCTCACGTCGGCGGGGGAGCGGTTGCTCGGAGATGCGGTCGAGCGCTCGGCGCTTTCGGGGCGCGGCTTCGACCGCGTGATCAAGGTCGCCCGAACCGTCGCCGACCTCGGCGGTCAAGCGCGCGTCGATGTCGGGCATGTCGCCGAGGCGTTGTCCTATCGCGAGGCATTCGAACCGGAAGATCGTGCCGCACGTGCCAGCTGAGGACGAAGAGCCGTTCGAACCACGTCTGCGACCGGCGGGGTTCCCACCGTCGTTCGGCGACGGACCAGGTGAGGCCGATGCAGTGCTGCTTCTGGCGTGCCTGCTCGGCATCACGCCGCGGGTGCGACACGAGGTGGTGTGGCACGAGGGGTCGGCAACCGGGGCGGTCGCGGCGATCCGGGGTGGGGCTCGGGGATCCGACAACGATCGGCAGTTCCTGCGCGGCGCGGACCCGGCGCGTATCCGCAAGCGCGTCGCCGTCGCCGGCGCCAGGTTCGCGCAACCGGGCAGCTCCGAATACTGGCCCGCGTTCCAGCGCCTCGACGATCCACCGGTCGGGGTCTTCCTCCGGGGTCGCCCGCTCGTACTGGGGCATGATCGTGTCGCGGTCGTCGGGTCGCGCCGGCCCTCGGCCCAGGGCAAGGACGTTGCGCGCAGCCTCGGTCAGGGGTTGGCCGCTGCCGGGCTCGTGGTCAGCAGCGGGGGTGCCCTCGGTATCGACGCCCGGGCGCACGAGGGCGCGCTCGACGTCGGCGGTACGACCGTCGCCGTGCTCGGTTCGGGGATCGACGTCGAATACCCGGCCACCAACAGGCACCTGCTTGCAGAGATCGTGGAGCGCGGCACCCTCGTGAGCGAGTACCCGCCGGGCGTGCCGGCCGAGCCGTTCCGGTTCCCGGCGCGCAACCGGTTGATCGCCGCTTTGTCGATCGCGGTGGTCATCGTCGAGGGGGTGGCGCGCAGCGGCACGCGCAGCACGGCGGACTTCGCCACGCAGCTCGGGCTCGAGCTGTTCGCGGTGCCCGGGCCGGTGAGTAGCGCGCTGTCGGCCACGCCGCACGAGCTCATCCGTGACGGCGCCCGATTGATCAGGGGCGTGGCCGACCTGCTGGAAGATCTCGGTATCGATCCGAGTCGGCGACCGCCGCCGCCCGCACCCGACGGGTTACCCGCGAACCAGCATGCCGTCTTGGATGCATTGATCGAACCGATGCTGCCCGCCGCCGTCGCTCGGGCAGCCGGGTTGTCCATCCCCGATACGGTCTCGGCGCTCGTCCAGCTCGAATTGCGGGGGCTCGTGCACGGCAGCGGTGGACGCTTTCGGTCGGCACTCGTTCGGGAGGCTGCAAGAACGACTGCAGTACAACATCACGCAGATGCCGACGCCGACCCGCGATAGCGGCCGACGCCCATCCGGGTGATTGCGTCGCGCCGGAGCCGCTGGGACGATACCCGCTGGTCGCGACCGGACCCGCCGGCGCGTCTGGAGAGGACCGGTTGTCCCCCACACCCATCGACGGCGACGACGCGCTTCCCGCACCCCAGCGTGCGTTGATCGACGCGTTCTTGCTGCACCTGCGCCTGGAGCGGCACCTCGCCGCGAACACGATCGACGCCTACCGCGCGGACCTGCTGCAGCTCGCGACGTTCCTGCATCGCTCGCGCGCTTCGTTGGAGACCGCCGAACAGCTCACCCTGCGTCGATTCCTCGCTCAGCAGCACGCGCTCGGGTACGCGCGCGCATCGATCGCCCGGCGGGTCGGGGCGATCCACACGTTCTACCGCTGGGCGAGCGCCGATGCCCGCATCGGGCACGACCCGTCGCTGTTGCTCGGTCGCCCGAAAGTGGCGAATCGGCTGCCGACCGTGCTGCGCGCGAGCGAGGCGGAGCGCTTGATGCAGGCGCCGTCGGTGGGTACAGCCGATGCGGTCGAGGTCGATCCCGTCGAGCATGCGATCGCCCTTCGCGACGCCGCCATCTTGGAACTGCTCTACGGGTCGGGCTTGCGCGTGAGCGAAGTCACCTCACTGACCCCACTGCAGCTCGATCTGGACGGCGCCCGCGTGAACGTGATCGGGAAGGGATCCAAGGAGCGCCGGCTGCCCCTTTCCGACTATGCGGTCGAGGCCCTCCGCGCATGGCTCGAGGTGCGATCGTTGCTGGCAACCGCTGCGACGGACGCCCTCTTCGTGAATCGCAAGCACAAACAGATGGGCCCACGAGACGTGCGAGCCATGCTGGAAAGCTATGCTGATGACCTGCTGCCAGGGCGGCGGGTCGGACCGCATACGTTGCGGCACTCGTTCGCGACACATCTATTGGAGGGAGGGGCTGATATCCGCGCGGTTCAGGAACTGCTTGGACATAGCTCCGTCGCCACCACGCAGCGCTACACGCATGTGTCGCGCGCGCGCTTGTTCGAGGCCTACGAGCGCTCGCACCCGAGGGCCTGAGCGTTGAGCGCGACCAAGAAGCCCACCCCCGTCGTCAAACCAGCACCGAAGGCCAAGCCGAAGAAGGTCGCCACCAAGACCGCGAGCAAGACCGCGACGAAGGTCAAGCCGGCCAAAGCCAAAGCGAAGGCGGGGGTCGAGGAGAAACTCCAGGACCCGCGCGCGGTCTCTTCGACGGTTCCGCCGCAGGTCGATGACGCGCTCGCGGCCATCTGGCACGCGTTCAAGTCCACCGGCGACATCGCTGCCAGGGAGCGGCTCATCTTGCACTACGCGCCGCTCGTGAAGTACGTGGCGTCCCGCGTCGCAACGGGCCTGCCGGCATCCGTGGATCAAGCCGACCTCGTGTCCTACGGTATGTTCGGCGTGATCGATGCCTTGCAGAAGTTCGAGCCCGGGCGTGGCAACAAGTTTGAGACCTATGCGATCCCGCGCATCCGCGGCGCGATCATCGATGAGCTGCGGGCGATGGACTGGGTCCCGCGCTCCGTGCGATTCAAGCAGCGCGAGATCGAAAAGGCACTCACCGACCTGGAGGCGATGCTGAAGCGCCAGCCCACGGAGAAGTAGCTGGCGGAGCGCCTCGGCATGTCGATGCACGAGCTGCACGAGGTCATCACCCAGATCTCGTTCGTCTCGGTGCTTGCGCTCGACGAAACCGTCTCCGTCGGCGCCGATCGCGGGGAAAAGGTGTCGCTCGTCGACACGCTGGCCGACAAGGGCTTCGATCCGAGCACCGGTGTGGAGTCGCAGGAAACGCGAGGCATGCTGTCCGCCGCGATCAACGATCTTTCCGAGCGGGAAAAGATCGTCGTCACCCTCTACTACTTCGAGGGGCTCACACTCGCCGAGATCGGCGGGATCCTGGGCGTCACCGAGTCGCGTGTGTGCCAGATCCACACGAAGGCGGTCGGCGTTCTGCGCGGTCAGATGACCGAGTACGACTAGAACCTGCACCCCACCGTGACGATCGTCACGGTTCGCGGTCCCGGGTCCCCGTAGCGTCGAGTCGTGATGCGTCGCGGTTTCGCGTTGTTGTTGGTGCTGGGGGTCTCGCCGGCGATGCCGGCGCCTGCCCTGGCGGTCGGCTCTTGGACATGGCCGGTGCTCGGCGCGATCGTTCGGGGGTATGACCCGCCCGACTCGCCGTACGGCGCGGGGCACCGAGGCATCGACATCGCGGCGGCTGTGGGCACCGTCGTCGTCGCGCCTGCCGACGGTGTGGTTTCGTTCGCCGGTCCGGTCGGTGGCAGGCTCTTTCTGACGATCGATCACGCAGGCGGTCTATCGAGCACCGCATCGTGGTTGACCTCTCTCCTTGTGCGCAAGGGGGCGCGCGTCGTGGCGGGCCAGCCGATCGCGCTCACGGGGTGGGGTCATGCCGACCTCACGGTGCCGCACCTG
This sequence comes from Actinomycetes bacterium, assembly GCA_031369745.1. GTDB lineage: Bacteria > Actinomycetota > UBA4738 > UBA4738 > HRBIN12 > AC-51. The sequence goes on along the minus strand of JANMPG010000161.1, from coordinate 7,281 downwards.
CACTTCGGGGTCCGACTGCATGGCGACTACGTCGACCCGATCAGCTACCTGCGCTCGCCGTCGGTTTCCGATCTGATCCGTCTCGCGCCGCTCGACGCCAGTTCAGCGGCGATCGCCGCCACGGGTAGGATGTCGAGCCTTGCGTACCCGACGACTCCTCGCGCCGCTGTTCCTGATGGCCTTCGCCCTGGTTGCGGCACCGGCAGCTGCGTCATCCATCTCTTCCGGGGGTCCATGGCTGCAGTTCCAGGGCGACGCGGGGCGGACCGGGTTCAGCCCGCAGGCGCCCGCCCCGCCGTACACGCTCGCGTGGGAGGCCGCCACCGGTCTCGGTGACGCGACCCACGTCAGCGGTCTGCCCGTACCGGTCCTGACCGACACACTCGCGATCGTCGTGGGTCGCGAAGAGGTGACAGCCGTCCAGATCGGTGACGGCTCCGCGGCTTGGACCCTACCCCGGGCGCTGGGTCCCTCTTCGCCGCCGGCGGTCACCGACGATGAGCTGTTGTACCTGGAAGGGGGCGGCGACGAGTCCGCATCGGCGTCGGCCACGCCGTCGGCATCGACGGGCCCCAGCGCCACACCGAGCACCAGCGCTTCGCGGAGCGCGTCCGCAAGCTCCTCGGCAGCTGCCGAGTCACCGACCACCACCACCTCCACGCTGGTCGCGATCGACCTTGCGACCCGCAAGCGCCTGTGGACGATGCCGCTGTCAGACGTGAGTCACACGGGCGTGCTGGTCACCGGCGACCTCGCCATCGTGGGCGCGGATGACGGCACGATCACCGCCGCGTCGACGCGAACCGGCGAGCAGGTCTGGAGCGTCGATGTGGGCGACCATGTGCTTCCACCGATGTCGGCGACGGGAGACCTCGTCTTTGCCAGCGTTCGGCCCGAGCTGCGTCAAACCGCGACGCTCGTCGCCCTGCAGCTGAACGATGGTTCCCAGCGATGGCGATACGAGCCCAGTGGGACGGTCCTGGATCTCGGCGCCTCGACAGCGGCGGGTGACACGGTGTACGTGGTGGCGTCCGATTCGACCATCCGAGCCGTCTCGACCGCGGATGGGTCGCAGCGGTGGGCGGCGTCGTTGTATTCGCCGACCGCGGGCTCACCGCCGGCGGTCAGCGACCAGGGCGTGTTCGTGACCGACCAGTCGGGCACCGTGTACAGCTTCGATCCGTCCACCGGCGCCGAACGGTGGCGCTTCGCCACGAACCTGTTCGCAGTCAGCGGTCCCATCGTGACGCCCGATGCCTTGCTGCAACCGACCAGTAACGGCACGATCGTTGCCATCGACGTCGCGTCCGGGCACCAGATCTGGCATGCGAGCGCCTCCGACAGTGTCGTGATCGGCCTCGCGGCCACCCCCGACCTCATCGTCGCCACGCGCACCGGTTCCTCACCGGGGCTGGTTGCGTTCGCACCGGACGCCACGGCCGCGACCGAGGACATCACGAGTCCGACCACCGCAGACCCCGTCGGGCTCATGGTCGGATGGCTGGCCGCAGCGGTCCCGATCACGGTCGCCCTTGCGCTGCTCGGACGTCCGCTGTATCGCAAGATGGGTTCGCCCGACCTCGCGACCGACACGGACGACGACATCGTCGACCCGTGGGAATCGGACCCGGAGGATGAAGCGTGAGCAACGGCAAGAAGCGCAAGAAGCGGCCGGCGGGCACCGCCTCGACCTATCGGGCCCCCGCGAAGAACGCCGCCCCGCCCCGCCGCGGGCTCTTGGACGGCATCCTTGCGCCTCGCACGCCGGGCGCTTCGCCGATGCCGCGCCTGCGTTCGTCCCTCGCACGCGGCGCCGCGACCGTGCTCGCGATCCCGTGGCTCCTGCTGGGGATCCCCGTCACGATGTTGGTGGTCTGGTCGCTGCTGGTGACGCTGGGCTTCCAGGGGCCTTTCACGATGATGGGCGTCACGTTCGCGATCCCGCCGTTGACGACGTTCACCGACGCGCAACTTGCGGGGAAGACGTTCCGCGCGACGGTGGGAGCCACCGGCTTCGCCTCGGCCGGGCCCGGCCTCCTCGGGATCTCATCGCTGTTGCTGTTCCATGCCGCCGCAGGGGCGGTCGTTGCGACCGTCAGCGTGGAGAAGCTGCGCACCGGTTCGGTGAGCATGTGGGCGATCCGACGCGCCTCGCACGTCGTTCGCACGACCGCGGTCGTCGGATTCATCAGTCTGGGCTTGCTGATCGCGGGCAACGTGCTCGCGGCCTTCCTCGGAGGGATCGGGCTGATCTTCGGGCTGATCGGCTCGATGGTGGTCGGCGTATACCTGTTCGGGTTCGCGCCGGCGATCGCGGCCGACGAGGAGCGACGCATCTCCGACACGATCTTGCGCAGCGTGCGTGTCGCTCGCATGCCCGGCTCCGCGAACCTGTGGTTGGCGGTGGGCTACGTCCTGGTCGCCCTCGTGGCCTTGATCGCGCCGTTGCCGGGCGCCTCCGTCGGCGTGACGCCGACGATCACCGCGTGGGCGGTTGCGATCGTGGTGAACGTGATGAACGTGATCGTGCAATCGACCTTGGTCTACCGCTACCTCGCGGTCGCCCCCTCCGTGTCCGACCAACCGGTGCCTCGCAAGGCGCGTGCGTCTCGGCGCTGACGCGGGCCAGCTCCAAACCCGCTGGTAGACTCCGTGTCGCCGGCGCACCAGCGCCGAGCTCACACGTCCGGGGATCGTTCGCCGGGGTCCCATTTGGGCCGGCGCCGAGTCGATCCGGGCGGAGGAAAAAACCGAAAGGAGCAGCTGCCATGCCGGTCGTCACCCGGCGGGAGCTTCTCGAAGCGGGCGTGCACTTCGGCCACCAGACACGCAGGTGGAACCCGAAGATGAAGCCGTACCTGTTCGGGGAGCGTTCCGGGATCTACCTCATCGACCTCGAGCAATCGCTCGCGGGGCTCGAAGAGACGCACGCATTCGTGCAGGGTTTGGGCCGCCGCCGCGGCATCGTGCTGTTCATCGGCACCAAGAAGCAGGCCCAGGAAGTCGTCGCTGAGCACGCCACCCGCGTCGGCATGCCCTACATCAACAACCGCTGGCTCGGCGGCATGCTGACCAACTTCGCCACGATCAAGGGCCGCCTGTTGCGTCTGCGTGAGCTGGTCGAGATGGACGAGACCGGTGCGATGGACCGCCTGCCCAAGAAGGAAGCGATCCGGCTTCGGCGTGAGCGCGAGAAGCTGGAGCGCAACCTCGGCGGCATCGCGGGTCTCGAGCGCCTGCCCGACGCCGTGTTCGTCGTCGACACCAAGAAAGAACAGATCGCCGTCACCGAGGCACGCAAGCTGAACATCCCCGTGATCGCGATCCTCGACACGAACTGTGACCCCGACGAGGTGGACTACGTGATCCCCGGCAACGACGACGCGATCCGCGCCGTCAGCCTGGTGACACGGGTGGTCGCCGACGCGCTCGCCGAGGGCTACGGCATGGCCAAGGAAGAGGTCGCCGAGAACCTGGCGGCCCGCGCCCCGCGCCCCAGCGGCCCCAAGCCGCAAGCGGCGCCAGCCTCGGTCGACGAGACGCCCTCCGACGAAGAGGCGGCCGCGATCGCCGCGAGCACGGTGTTCGAGCCGGACGCTCCCGACACCGGGGTCCTGGAAGAAGAGATCGTGATCGAAGAGGTCCTCGTCGAAGCGGTGCAGCCCGCGACCGAAGTGACCGCGGGAGAGGGAGCCTGAGCATGGCAGACGTCACCGCCGAGATGGTGAAGGTCCTGCGCGACGCGACCGGCGCGGGCATGATGGATTGCAAGCGCGCCCTGATCGAGTCCGATGGCGACGTCGAGCGCGCCAGCGAGATCCTTCGTGAAAAGGGCTTGGCCGGTGTGGCCAAGCGGGCCGGCCGTAGCGCGAATCAGGGCTTGGTCGACGCCTACATCCACTTCAACAACACGGTGGGCGTGCTCATCGAGGTCAACTGCGAGACCGATTTCGTCGCGAACACCGACGAGTTTCGTCAGCTGGTCAAGGACCTTGCCCTGCATATCGCGAGCCCGGCTGCCCCGCAGTGGTTGACCCGCGACGACGTGCCCACGGCCGTGCTCGAAGCCGAGCAGCGCATCGCCGAGGCCCAGGCCAAAGAGGCGGGCAAGCCAGACAACGTGGTGCCTAGGATCGTCGAAGGCAAGATCGAGGCGTTCCTCAAGGACAACGTCCTGCTCGATCAGCCGTTCGTGAAGGACGACAGCAAGACGATCCAGCAGTACCTCGACGAGGTCAGCGCCAAGACGGGGGAAAAGGTTCTGGTCAAGCGCTTCACACGGTTCAAGCTGGGCGAGAGCGCGGAGTAAGCTGGAGGCCATGAAGGACGCTGCCGCACGGCCCGCGTACCACCGGGTCTTGCTGAAGCTCTCCGGCGAGGCGTTCTCTCCTCCCTCGGGTTCGGGCATCTCCGATGAGGCGACGTCGCTCGTGGCACGTCAACTCGCCGAGATCGTCGATCTCGGCATCCAGCCGGCCGTGGTCGTGGGCGGGGGCAACATCTGGCGCGGCCGCCAGGCTCCCGGCATCGACCGCAACCGGGCCGACTACATGGGCATGCTCGCCACGATCATGAACGCGCTCGCCCTGCAAGACGCGTTGGAGAAGATCCACGTGCCCACCAGGGTGCAATCGGCGATCGCCATGACACAGGTGGCCGAGCCGTTCATGCCGCTTCGCGCCATCCGTCACCTCGAGAAGGGCAGGGTCGTGATCTTCGCTGCGGGCCTCGGCGTCCCCTACTTCTCGACCGATACGTGCGCCGCGCAGCGAGCCCTGGAGATCAACGCCGAGGCGCTGCTGAAGGGCACCAAGGTCGACGGTGTGTACACCGCCGACCCGAACATCGACGAGTCGGCCGAGCGACTCGAAACCTTGGCCTACGTGGACGTTCTGCGAGAGGGCTACGGTGTGATGGACGCGACCGCCGTGTCGCTGTGCATGGAGAACAAGCTTCCGATCATGGTGTTCAACCTTCGTCAAGAGGGCAACATCCGCCGGGTGGTCACCGGTGAGCAGATCGGTACCGTCATCCACTGAGGAGCCCCGTGACGATCGAATCCGCCATGAAGGACGCCGACCACAAGATGGATCAGGCGCTGACGCACCTGAAAGACGACCTCGCCGGCATCCGCACCGGGCGCGCGACCCCCGCGGTGCTCAATCGTGTGACCGTGGAGTACTACGGCACGCCGGTGCCGCTGAACCAGCTCGCGAGTATCAACGTGCCCGAGCCGCGGCTGCTGCAGGTGGTGCCCTACGACAAGTCGGCGATCGGTTCGATCGAAAAGGCGATCATGTCCAGCGACCTCGGCATCACGCCGAACAACGACGGCAACGTGATCCGATTGGCATTCCCGGCGTTAACGCAGGAACGGCGCAAGGAGCTCGTGAAACAGGTGCACAGCAGGGCGGAAGACGGCCGGGTGGCCGTGCGCAACGTCCGGCGCCACACCAAGGATGAGATGGAGAAGCTTGAGCATGACGGCGCTATCTCGGAAGATGACCTGGCACGAGCGGAAAAGGACCTACAGAAGCTGACCGACCGGTTCGTGGCCGAGATCGACCAGATCCAAGGTCACAAAGAGCAGGAACTGATGGAGGTCTAGCCCAGTGGCCAACGACAAGCGCGACGGAGACGAGCTGTTCGAAGACCTGGATAAGTTCTTCGCACCGATCCGCGATGTGGACTGGGATGAACCCGACGCGCCCGCCGCGACGGTGCCCGCCGAGGAGCACGTCGCCGTGCGAACCGAATCATCGACGCCGGTCCAGGTGCCCGATGAACCCACTGCGTCGATGCCGGCGAGCGCCGATGACCAAGAGGACGCGTGGTACGACACCGGCGCCCTCGAGCAGATCGACGAGATCTTGGGCGAGCCCCAGCATGAGCCCGAGACGCCAGACATCGTCGAGATCGGTGAGATCGACGAGATCGAGCCCTCGGCGTCCCTGCCCGACGCGACGCTCGCGTTCGAAGATGCCGTCGTGGCGGAACAAGACGTTGTCGTTCGCGCGCCTTCCGACGAAGAGCTCCAGGCGGCCGCCGAGCACTTCGCGGGTTCGCTGCCGCGCGACGAGACGTATCCGACCGAGCCGGTCGACGTGTTCGCGGGCCGATCCAGCAGTGGCGACCTGCTGAGCGAGCTCGGTGCCGACGACGTCGAGGAGGAGTTGCTCGCCGACCTCGAGGGATCGCCGGCGCCGCGCACTGTCGTCGTTGGTTCCGAGGGCATCACAGGCCCGAGCTGGCAGGAGCCGGCGTCGGTGGAGGTGGGCGCAGAGATCGACCGAAAGGGCCCCCTCAGCGGTGACCGAGACGTGCCCGCCGCGTTCATGACGGGATTGATCCTCGCGGGTGTCGCGGTCGTGTCGTTGTGGGCCGGGCCCGCGTATTTCGCGGCGTTCGCCGGCCTGCTGGTCTTGGTCGCGCAAGGCGAGCTGTTCGGCGTCTTGGTCAAACACCACTACCGCCCGGCGGCGTTGATCGGCCTGGTGGCCGGCGCGCTGATGATGCTCGGCGCGTATTGGCGCGGGGAGGCGGCCACGCCCGCGATGTTCGCTCTGGGCATGATCGCGGCGTTCCTATGGTTCATGACCGTGCCGATCGACCAGCGCTCACACGTCGTTCGCGACCTCGGCATGACCGTGTTGAACATGGCATGGATCCCGTTGCTGGCCGGGTATCTGATCGCCACCCTGAAGCTTCCCGACGGCGAATCGCTCGTGTTGTCCGTGATCTTGCTCACGTTCCTGTTCGACACGGCCGCGTTCCTGATCGGTTCCGTATCGGGTGGCGGATGGATCCAGCGGCCGCTCGCGCCCAACGTCAGTCCCAAGAAGTCGTGGGAGGGCATCATCGGCGGCGCGCTTGCGACCGCGATCGCCTCGGTCGCGTTCGTCACGACGTTCGTCGGTGTGTTCGAGGGGCGGAAACTCGCCGCGCTGGGGCTCGGACTCGTGATCGCCGGGGCATCGACGTTCGGCGACCTCGCGGAGTCGCTGCTCAAGCGGGATATCGGGGTCAAGGACATGGGGACCCTGTTGCCCGGCCATGGCGGGGTGCTCGATCGGATCGATTCCCTGCTGTTCGTGGCGCCGGCCACGTTCCTGCTTTTCCGGGTGATCTTCGCCTGACCCGGTGGTTGCGGATCGCTCGCCAGGTTCGCGCGGGCTCGGGGTAAGCTCGTCGTCATGAGGCAGCTGAGCATCCTGGGATCGACGGGGTCGATCGGCACACAGGCCCTCGATGTCGTGCGCCGAAACGCCGACCGGTTCAAGG
>JANMPG010000150.1:0-4933 GCA_031369745.1 Actinomycetes bacterium | reverse complement strand
TTTCTGTTGCCCCTTCGCGAGGTCGCCCCCGCCTGGCTCACGCCAGCGTCCTGCCCTGCGGAGTCCGGACTTTCCTCGAGCGACCGTCGCTGGCCACCCGCGGCCGCCCGGCCGGCTCCTCCGCCAGCAACCGTACCCGCTAGCGGCCGCGCCCGGCCAGCCACTCCTCGACGCCAGCGTTCGCGAGTCGGTCCGCCTCGGCGTTTCGCTCACGCGGCACGTGCTCGTACTCGACCCGGTCGAACGTACGCGCGAGCTCGTGGATCTGGCGGTGCAGCGGCTGCAGATGCGCCGTCTTGACGCGATAGCGACCGGTGAGCTGGTTGATCATCAGCTGGCTATCCGAGCGCAGCAGCACGTCTCGCGCGCCCAGCGTTTGGGCGGCCTCGAGACCGCGGATCGCCGCGGTGTACTCGGCAACGTTGTTGGTGGTCTCGCCGAGCCCCTCCGCGACCTCGGCGAGCACGGTACCGTCTTCGGCCACGACGATCGCACCGGCGCCGGCCGGCCCCGGGTTGCCACGCGCCGCACCGTCGCAGTTGATGACGACGCGAGACACGGTCGCGCTCACAAGACCAAGATCCGACGGCAGTGCTCACACCGCGGGATGCCGCCGGCGTGTCGAACGTGATCGAGTTCCACGGCCGATAACTGTTCGTGGCAGCCTTGGCAGACGTTGTCGACCAGCGCCGCAGCGGCGACACCCTTCTTGAGCGGCCGAAGGTCTTCGTACATCTCGAGGGTTTCGGGCGTGATCGTGGCAACGACAGCTGGTCGTTCGGCCTCTCGTTCGGACAGCTCCGACTCGACCGAGGTCAGCTCCTCCGACGACGCGGCACGGACCTGCTCGGCGTGCTCGCGGCGCTCGGAGGCGACGCCCAGCGCTTCGGCGGCGCCTACCTCGATCGCCTCGCGGCGCTCCATGATCGCGAGCAACTCGTCCTCCCGGTCTGCGATCCGCCGCCGCAGGTTGGCGATCTCGTGGCCGATCGCCTCGAGCTCACGGGCGTTTGCGACCGCGCCGCTGGCCATCCGAGCCTGTTCGGCGGCGGCCTTCTGTGTGAGCGAATCGACCTCGTGCTCGACCTTGGTCGTGTCGCGGTCGAGCACATCCAGCTGGAGCTTGTGCTCTCCATACCGCGCCTCGGCGGCGTCGGCTTCCGCTCGGGCCGCGGTCAGCTCTGCGCCGGATTCGATCGCATGTTGGCGGGCGCGGAGCCGATCGATCGCGAGATCGAGCGCTTGCAGGTCCAGCAGATGTGTCGTCGCCCCCATCGGCCGGCAAGCGTAGCCGATGAGGGCGAGTTCGAACGCGTGATCGAAGGTGGCTCGGGTCGTTGCGTCGCATAGAACGCTGGCCTATGGTGCCGAAAACACCTAAGGAGGGTGGAGCCGTGTCATTCCTCGACTCGATAAAGACCTGTTTCAGCAAGTACGTGGACTTCAAGGGAAGGGCTTCACGAGCGGAGTATTGGTGGTTCTTCCTCTCGGAGATCGTCCTGTATCTCGTGTTCGTCATCCTCAAGGTGCCGGCACTCGCGATCCTGGTGGCGCTCGCGTACTTCCTCCCGCTGCTTGCGGCCGCGGTACGCCGACTGCACGACACCGGTCGCTCCGGATGGTGGTATTTCATCGCACTCGTGCCGCTGGTGGGAACGATCATCTTGATCGTGTTCCTTGCGTCGGAGGGTAACCCCGGCGCGAATCAGTACGGCTCGGCGGCAGGCGCAACATCCGCGATGGGTGGCGGCGCGGTTCCGCCCCCTCCCCCGCCTGTCTAGCCTCCGACGACCGTCAACGTCAGCCACCCGGCCCCGCTCGAAAGCGGGTCGGGGTGGCGAGTCCCTCCCTACGGCGAGAACGACATGCTGCTGAAGCCGCTGTTCGTCTGCTCACCGAGGAACTGCACCGCAACGATCACCGCCATGAAGATCAATGCGAGCATCAGCGCGTACTCCACGGCCGTTGCTCCGTCCTGCCCTCCCAGGCGACGGATCACAGCGTGGGCACGCGCGACCAAGTACTGCACCGCGATCACCCCCATCCTCCGAGTCCGGTCGTGGGGAGCCGCCCGCCTCTCCGGGCGAACGACCCCACCGCGCCGTCTTACCACGTTCATCGGCCCCAACAGTAGAAGGTCTTGAGCGGCCGTTAGGCTGGAAGCCATGTTGGCAGAGGCTCTCGATCGGGTAGCGCTCATCACCGGCGCCGGATCTGCCGGAGGCATCGGCTTCGCATCGGCCACGGCGCTCGGTCGTGAAGGTGCCGCCGTGGCGGTCTGCTCCACCACCGATCGGATCCAGGAGCGCGTTGCCGAGCTGCGAACGATGGGCTACGACGCTGCCGGCTTCGTGGCAGATCTCACCGATCGCGAGCAGGTGCGAACGCTGATCGCCTCGGTCACAGAGCGGTTCGGGCGCATCGACATCCTCGTGAACAACGCGGGCATGGTCACGGTCGGTGACCCCGATGGGGATGAACCGGCGTCGTTCCTGACGCTGGCCGACGCCGATTGGGACCGCGATATCGCCCGCAACCTCGGCACGGCCTTCAACGTCACAAGGGCGGTGGTCCCGGGCATGGTCGAGCGAGGGTGGGGCCGCGTGGTCATGGTGTCGTCGGTGACCGGTCCCTTCGTGAGCGATCCGGGCTCGATCGGTTACAGCGCCGCGAAGGCCGGCATGGACGGCCTGATGCGCGCGATCGCGATCGAGGTCGGCGTGGCCGGCGTCACGGTGAACTCTGTCGCGCCGGGGTGGATCGCGACGGGCTCGCAGCTGCCGAGCGAGGCGGTGGCCGGCGCCCACACGCCCATCGGTCGCTCGGGCACGCCGCAGGAGGTAGGCGAGGTGATCGCGTTCCTCGCCGGCGAGCGCGCCAGCTACATCACCGGCACGACGGTCGTCGTCGACGGGGGGAACATCATCCAGGAGACCAAGGGCTCCTAGGCGGTGTCGATCCGTGGGCGCCAGATCGTGCTGGTCGGGGTCGCGGTCGTGGTCGCGGCCACGTGCGTCCGCCTCGGCCTGTGGCAGCTCGATCGGCTCCACGGGCGACGCGAGGTGAACGCGATGCTCGCGACCCGCAAGACGCTGCCGGCAGCCGATCTTACGACCACGACCGACGCGGTCCTGGCCTACTCCCCGGTGACCGCGACGGGCACGTACGACCTATCGCACGAGATCGTCCTGTCGGGTCGCAGCCTCCGGGGCACAGCCGGCAACCATGTCCTCACGCCGCTCGTGCTCGATGGCGGCGAAGCAGTGATGGTCGATCGCGGATGGGTTCCGCTGGAGGTCGCGACCCCGCCTGTCACCGGTGCAGGCGCGGCGCCGGCCGGCACCGTGACGATCAGCGGGCTCGCACTTCCACCCGACTCGGTCTCGACGGCGGCCTCCACCTCGTCGGTGGCGACGCGCATCGACCTGGGCGACAGCGGCCTCCCATACGCCCTGCTGCCGGTCTACGTCCTGCTCGCCACGCAGGATCCGCCGCAGGTGTCCGGCTCACCGGCTCCCGCCCCCCCGCCGGCGCTCGACGAAGGACCACACCTGTCCTATGCGATCCAATGGTTCGCCTTCGCGGCGATCGCCGTGATCGGCTGTGTCGTGCTGCTGCGGCGCGACGGCCACGGGCCCCACGCGGCGCCGCCGCGAGCGACGGCCGCCGCGGAATAGCGCCGGGCGCGATACGGTTCCGGTACACATGCCCGCCATCATGCCCGCCGATCCCACCGCGCTCTCGCGACTCGATGCCGCCGAACACGTGACCACCCGACCGGTCGTGCAGATCGCGGACGCGCCGTCGTTCCTCGAGGGTGAGGGATTCAAGGTCCGGCGGGCGACCGCCGGCATCGATCTGGAGTTGGCCGACCCGTTCTTGATGCTCGACCACATGGGGGCGGTCGAATACGCGCCGGGCGAGGCCAAGGGCGCGCCCGACCATCCGCATCGAGGGTTCGAAACCGTGACCTACATGGTCGAGGGCAAGATGCGCCACCTCGATTCGCACGGCGGCGGTGGCGTGATCACCGACGGCGCCACGCAGTGGATGACGGCCGGTTCGGGGGTCGTGCATTCGGAGATGCCGACCCAAGACCTGCTCGACGGCGGTGGGTTGTTCCACGGTTTCCAGCTGTGGGTGAACCTGCCTGCCGCCGAGAAGCTGGTAGCGCCGCGTTACCAGGACCTGGAGGCCGGCGACGTCGGGTTGATCGCATCCGAGGACGGTGGCGCCGTGGTTCGGCTGATCGCCGGAGACCTCGGCGCCGTGCACGGCCCGGGCGACACCCGCACGCCGATCACGTACGCGCACGCCACGATCGCACCCGGCGCCCGGTTGCGTACGGCCTGGCGAGCCGACTTCAACGCGCTGGCCTATGTCGTGTCTGGCACGGGGTCGGTCGGTGCGGACGCCCGCCCGATCCACGAGGGACAGATCGCGGTGTTCGGCCCCGGCGAGGCGATCGAGCTTCGCGCCGATGCGTCACAGGATGCCCGCCACGCCGGCGGTGTCGACGTGCTGTTGCTCGGCGGCATGCCGATCCGCGAACAGATCGCGTGGTACGGCCCGTTCGTCATGAACACCCGGCAAGAACTGATCCAGGCGGTCGAGGACTATCAGTCCGGACGCATGGGTCAGATCCCGCCGGGGCTCAGCCGCACCTGACGCGCTACGAAGCGCGGTGGACCACATCGCCCGCGACCACCGTGTGCGTCACGCGTGTGTCCAAGATCGCCCTCGGGTCGCCGGGCTCGAACAGATCGCGGGACAATACGATCAGGTCCGCATCCTTTCCCGGCGCGATCGAGCCTCGTCGATCCTCGGTGAAGTTCGCGTACGCGGAACCCAAGGTCGCCGCCCGCACGGCGGTTGCGAGATCGACGGTCTCGGCCAGGTTCCAGCCGCCATCGCCGGCGAGGTCGGCGCGCGT
>JANMPG010000147.1:0-19837 GCA_031369745.1 Actinomycetes bacterium | reverse complement strand
CGGTCGGCAACGACGCCGGCGCCAGCACGATCGACCAAGCGTGGGCGGTTGCGGACTCCCTCGCGTTCGACGACAGCCCGAACACACCATGACCTACGCGGTTTCTTGGATCGCGGCTGACAGCGAGATCTGCCCAACCCGCTCGGTCAACGGGAGGACTATGCTCGCGCGGGGGAGTTGGCGTGCACTGGAGCGACGAGGATCCGGGTCTCCCGATCGAATTCGGGCCCTGTTCCAATGGCGAGTACGACCCTGAGCCAGGCCTGCCTCCCGTCTTGACCGAGACGATCAGCCGCGCACGTGCCGCCTGTGATGAGAACGCTCGGCGTTCGGGCCTCAGCCGTCGCGAGTTCCTGCTGTCGGTCTGCGGAGCGGCCACCACCTTGCTGTTGCTGGACGCGTGCACGCGGGAGGCGCACAACGCCGACTCGTCGGCGGCGACCGGATCGCCCGGCGGCAGCTACGGCAGCATCCCGCCCGACGCGACGCTCGATCCCACGCCGGCGGGCAACGCCTTGGGCGGGGAGGAGTTCATCTTCGACATCCAAGGTCACCTGTTGGAATACGACCTGTTGCCGGTGCTGAACGGCGGCGACTTCTGGCAGAACTTCCCGCAGCAAAACTGCGGGGAGGAAGACCCGCGGGTGTGCTACTCGATCGAGCACTTCATGGATCTGATGTTCCTTCGCTCGGACACGTCGATGCTCGTGTTGTCGGCGCTGCCGATCTATCCGAACGGCAGCCCGCTGTCGCACGACGTGATGGACATCACCCGTCGGGTCGCGACGGGCCTGTGCGAGGACGATCGGGTGTTGCTGCACGCACAGGCGTTGCCGAACCTCGACGTGATCCAATCCTCGCTCGCTGCGATGCAGGAGACCGCAGAGACGTATCCGGTGGTGGCGTGGAAGACGTTCACGCACTTCCCCGACGTGCTGGATCACAGCGGCAACGGTTGGTGGTTCGACGATCACGATCCCGCGCTGCCCCAGGTGGGGGAGAAGTTCATCCGCAAATGTGTCACGTTGGGCAAGCCGAACATCTGCGTGCACAAGGGGTTCAGCAATGGCAGCGAGTACGCGTCGCCGCGCGACATCGGTCCCGCCGCCAGGCGTAACCCCGACGCGAACTTCGTGGTGTACCACTCCGGCTTCGAGACATCGGTGGTGGAGGGGCCGTACACGGCGGCGACGGCGAACCTCGGCGTCAACCGTCTGATCACGTCGATGCGCCAAGCCGGGATCGGGCCGAACAGCAACGTGTTCGCCGAGATCGGGTCGACGTGGTGGTTCACGTTCCGCTACCCCACGCAGGCGGCGCACGTGCTCGGCAAGCTGCTCAAGTACGTCGGCGAGGACAACGTCTTGTGGGGCACGGACTGTCTGTTCTACGGCTCGCCCCAGCCGTTGATCCAGGCGATGCGTGCCTTCGAGATCTCCTCGGAGTTTCAAGAGCGGTACGGCTACCCGGAACTGACGAAGGAGATCAAGGCCAAGATCTTGGGCCTCAACGGCGCGCGTCTGTACGGCGTAGAACCGATCACGACGCGATGCGAGTTCACCCGCGCGGAGCTGGAGCAGATCCGCCGCCACCTCCCCGGTCGCAATGGGGGTCTGGGACCCAGGACCAAGGTGCAAGCCGATGTCGTGCGCGCCCACCAGCACGAAGAGATCGCGACGGTCGACGCGCTGCGGTGATCGCCTAGATGGCGTCCGGGCCGCGGCCGTAGCGCGTCATCACATCGATCAACGCGTCGTGTGGCAGCGCGTGCGCGGTGATGCCGTCGCGACCCACCATCGTGTGTGCCGCGATCATCGCGTTGCAGATCGCTTCCTCGGTCGCTTCGATCGCGCCCCAGAACAGCTGCGACATCGCGCCGTCGCTCAACATGCTCACGGCGAAAGGCTCCATCGCCTCTTCCGACTTGTAGCTGTGCAACGTGCCGATGTTGGCGGTGGAGAAGGCGAGGAAGATGTCGCCGCTGGAGTGCGCCCCGCTGCCGCCCATCCGAGCGATGCCGAGACCCGCACGTTGCGCGAGCCGGTTCAGCTGGGATGGAAGTACAGGAGCGTCGGTCGCGAGGATGACGATGATCGAGCCGGCGCCGCCGCGCGCGATCGCCTCCTCCTCGTCCCAGGGCGACGACACGACCGTGCGGGACAGCTCGCGGCCGACCGGAACGCCGTCGATCGTCAGACGCTCGCGCTCACCGTAGTTGGCCTGCACCAGCGCGCCGACACGCCAGCCGTTGACCATGCGCGACGCGGTGCCCGTGCCGCCCTTGAACTCGTGGCAGATCATGCCCGTACCTCCGCCGACGCCACCTTCGGCAACAGGTCCCGTCGCGGCCGCCGCCAGCGCCTGGTGCAGATGTGCAGGCGTGACGTGCATGCCATTGATGTCGTTGAGCGCGCCGTCGTAGGTCTCGGCGACGACGGGCAGCGACCAGAACGAGCCGCGGGCGTCTCGATGCGCCATGTCGGCCGCAACCAAGGCGTCACGCACGATGCCCACGCTGTGCGTGTTCGTGATGGCGATCGGGGTGGTCAGCTGGCCGGCTTCGCGCACCCATTCGAGACCGGTCATCTCCCCGTTGCCGTTCAGGCTGTGGCAACCGGCGAAGACGGGTGAGGTGCCGATCCCGTCATGAGGGACGATCACCGTCACGCCCGTTCGCACCGGCCCCCGGCCGACGACCAAAGGCCCGTCGCCCTCGATCAACGTCACCGTGCCGACGCGCACGCCGGCGACATCGGTGATGGCGTTGAGAGGCCCGGGGGGCAGCTGGCCGACGGTGAGACCGAGGTCGCGGTATCGAGTCATGGCGAAGGAGGCTAGCAGCGCGCCGCCCGGCGTTGGCCGCTGGCCCGCGTAGCCTGGCCGGCATGCTCGTGACCTCGACCGCCGCGGACCTGACCGTTGCCGACATCCGCCGCGCGATCGCCGGGTTCCCGCACGCGGAGGGCTACGACCTGCACGTGATCCCCCTTCGCTTCCGTGGCGACAAGCCGCACCTGTCGGCGTGGACCGATTTCGACGAACGCACGATCACGATCCAGATCCCCGAGCCGTTCTATCCCTTCGGTGAGGTGATCCCGTACGGGGCCAAGCGGCGTCCCGGCAAGGGCATGCGTTTCATCTGGCTCACCGAGGGCATCACGCTGCGCACACCGCGGGAGGTCCTGCGCTTCCTGTACCTGCACGAGTGGATGCACTGGTTCCTGAAGGAGGAGCTGGGCAAGAAGTCGCAGGCCGAGACCACGTGCGACCGGTTCGCGCTGGACAACTATCGCAAGCGAGCGGTCACGCGCGAGGACGCGATGTCGGCGCAGCGCCGGCGCCGGGAGTAAGCGTCAGGACGCGTCGGCCGTGACCGAGGCGCGAGCGGTGCGAGGGCCGGCGCCGATGGCGCTTTCCAACAGCACGGCGAAGTGTTCCAGGCGCAGGCGCTGTCGGTCGGGTTGGCTGCGCCAGCGGTGGAACAGCCCCGGATCCAGCTCCTCGGTCACGAGCGCGTCTTGGATCGCCTGCGATGTCCAATCGACCATCGACACGATGGTCTCCAGATCCAGGTCGGCGCGCACCTCGCCTCGCTGCTGGCCCCACTCGACGAACTCCAGCGTTCCGTAGGGGTCCTCGCTGACGAGGTACCGGTTCAGGTCGCGCTTGAGCGACAGATCGGTGCCGTAGTTGCCGACCAGCACCACGCGGTTAGGCACCCAGTCCTCCTCGATCAGGTGTTTGGTGCTGTCCAGCCAGAACCGCACTACCGCGAAGAACCCCTCGGCCTTGGTGGTGTCCGGTGCATCGAGCCACGCGGGCAACGACGAGACCGCGCGCTTGTACGCCTCGAGGAACAGGCCTGCCTTGGAGCCGTAGTGCTGGAAGACGGAGCCCTTCGCGATCTGCAGCTCGGTGGCGATGTCCTCGATCCGGGCTCCCTGGAAGCCATGCTCGGCGAACTGGCGCATCGCGCACTCGACGATCAGCTCGCGCTTCGCCTCGGCTCGCACACTGCGTCGACGTGACTTCTGGTCAGCAACCATCGGGCTTCCTAACGCTGCAGGTTGTCGACGCAGATTACGCGGGTTCCCCTCGGTGAGTATGACCGGAGGTCAGCCGACCGAGGCGAGTGTCTTGCCGGCGAGCGCGAGGCCTTTCATCGTGTGATCGAGGTCGAAACCGAAGCCAAACCGGATCCCGTTTCGGATGCCGAACATCTCGCCCGCCACCAGCAGCACGCTTCGCTCGGCGCGTATCCGCTCGACGAGTTCGCGTGTCGACGTCTCGAGGTCCACCTCGACGAAGGCGATCGCGCCCGCGACCGGGCGTATGTAGCGCAACACCGCCTGCTGCGCGATCCATTCCTCCAGGCGCGGGAGGTTCGAGCGGACGATACTGCGGGTGCGGGCGATCACCCGCTCGCGGACCTCGGGCTGCATCGCGTGCGCGGCGAGCCGGTCGCTCAGCACGTTGGGCGCGAGGGTCGTGTAGTCGTGGCGTTGCCAGATCCGCTCGATCACCTCGGTCGGCGCCACCGCCCACCCGACCCGCAGCCCGGGCAGCGCGAACGCCTTCGAGAGCCCGCTGGTGACGACGACCTTGTCGTACCGACCCCAAAACGTCGGCGACGTGACGTCGGTGTCGACCTCGGCGCCGCGGTAGATCTCGTCAGCCACGATCCACGCATCTGCCCGAGTGGCGACCTCGATCACCGCCTCCATCTCGCTTTGCGTGAGCACGGCGCCGGTCGGGTTGTTCGGGTTGCACACCATCACGACCTTGGTGTCGGCTCCAACCGCTCGGTCCAGACCCTCCAGATCGAGCTCCCAGCGCCCGTCGGCAGGGCGCAACGAGAAGGTGTCGACCCCGTCGGCGAATACCGGTCCGAGCCCGAGGCCCTGGCAGTAGTTCGGCACCATGAACGCCAGGCGCCCACCCCGGGCCAGCAAGGACCACAGGCTCAACAGGTTGGCTTCCGACCCGCCGTTCATCACGGTCACGTTGTCGGCGGTCGCGTCCGGATACCACTGCGCGATGTTGGCGCGCGCCTCGAAGGAGCCCTCCGAAAGGGGATAGGTGAGGGCGGTTGCCACGAACTCCTCGGCGTCGGCGGTGGGGCCCAGCAACTCGCGGATCGTCATCGCCTGGACGCCGGACTCGGACAGGTCGTAGTCGACGACGTGCCAGTACATGGATTGGTACCGCTCCATCTCGAACAGATCGATCTCAGCCATGCCCGCACGCTAATGCCCGTATCGGCCGCGCTCAAGGTGGAGGTTTGACCGCAAGGCATGCCGGCAGGCAGGCTGCGGGCATGGGCACGGTGCGGATCTTGCGCGAAGCAGACGTGCGAGCGGCGTTGCCGATGGCCGCGTGCATCGAGGCGGTGCAAGACGCATTCATCGCCTACAGCACCGGCCGGGCCGAGCTGCCGGCCGTGATCCACTTGGACGTGCCGGAATCCGGCGGCGAGATCCACGTGAAGGCCGGTCACATCCACGGCGCGCCGGCCTACGCCGTGAAGGTCGCGAGCGGCTTCGCTTCGGTCGACCCGCCCGCGATCGACGGACTCGTCATCGTGTTCGACGCGGTGACCGGTGCTCCGATCGCGTTCCTGCTCGACGGCGGGTCCCTCACCGACACGCGCACGGGCGCGGCGGGTGGCGTGGCCGCGCGTTGGTTGGCGCCCGAGCACGTCGCGACCGTCGCCGTGATCGGCACCGGCATCCAAGCGCGCCGGCAGATCGAGGCGCTGCGCTGTGTGCGAGCGGGCATCGGCGAGGTTCGCATCTGGGGCAGGAACATGGATCATGCCGCACGCGCCGCGCACGACATCGGCGCGATGGTGTCGGACACGGTGGAAGAAGCGGTGCGCGGCGCCGACGTCGTCATCACGTGCACCGCGTCGCGCGAGCCACTCGTACAAGCGGGATGGATCGCGCCTGGCGCGCACATCACGGCGGTCGGCTCCGATGGCCCGGGCAAGCAGGAGCTGGACCCCGAACTGGTGCGCCGCGCCGAGGTGGTGGCCGTCGATTCGCGCGAGCAGTGCGGTCGGTTGGGCGAGCTCCAGCACGCGCTCGATGTCGCCGATCGCGCCGTCGAGCTCGGCACGATCTGTGCCGGCGACGCACGGGGGCGAACCGACGAGGAACAGCTCACGATCTGCGATCTCACGGGTGTCGGGGTGCAAGATGTCGCGGCCGCCAACGCGGCGCTGGCTGCGGCTCCGGTCGATGCGGGCCTCGAGATCGAGATCTAGCCGTTGAGGCGGCGCACCAGCTCGTCGTGCAAGACGCCGTTGGTCGTCAATACGCTGTGCTTGTGCGACGGGGGCTTGCCGGCGAAATCGGTGATGCGTCCGCCCGCTTCTTCCACGATCGGCACGAGCGCCGCGTAATCCCAGATCGCGAGCGAGGGCTCGATGCAGATCTCGGCGGCACCGCGAGCGACGAGCAGATGCCCCCAGCAGTCGCCGAACCCGCGCTCGCGCCCCGCGTCCGCGACCAGTCCGATCGTCGCGGCCCCGTGCGGCCCGCCCAGCAGCGTGTCCAACTGGGAATACAAGACCTGCGCCTCGGCCACGCTGGCCACGTCGCTCACGCGGATGCGCTTGCCGTTCATCGTCGCCCCCTCGCCGCGCGCTGCCGCGTACCGCTCCCCCAACGCGGGCGCACTCGCGACGCCGAGCACAAGCTCGCCGTCGACCTGCAGGGCGATCAGCGTCGCCCACACGGGGATGCCGCGCGCGTAGTTCGCCGTGCCGTCGATCGGGTCGACGATCCACACTCGGCCGGCGCCGTCGAACGTGCCGCCTTCCTCTTCGCCCATGATCCGATCGGTGGGGAACGCGGCCGCGAGGCGCTCGCGCGCCATGCGCTCGATCCCGGTGTCGGCCTGGGTCACGAGCGTGCGATCCGCCTTGTGTCGGACCTCCAAACCGTCGTCGAGGAACAACCCCATCGCGATCTCGTGCGCTGCGTCAGCGAGCGCATGCGCGAACGCGAGTTCTTCTTCGTACATGGGGCGCAGCCTACCTGCACGTTTCGGGGTCGTGACCTGGGATCTCGGGTAGCCTGGTCGACAGCATGCAAACCACCGTGGAAACCACCGACAAACACACCGTCAAGCTCACGATCGAGGTACCGGCAGAGCAGGTCGACAAGGATCTAGATCTGACGTACCGATCGATCGCGCGCGAGATCAAGATCCCGGGCTTTCGTCCCGGCAAGGCGCCCAAGCCGATCATCGACGCGCAGGTCGGGATCGACGTCGTGCTCGAAGAGTTCGTGCAGCAAAGCGTGCCGACGTACTTCCGTACGGCGGTGTCCGACGAAGACCTCGCGCCGATCGGCGATCCCGACGTCGACGTCGAGCAACTGGAGCCCGGTAAGCCCTTCATCTTCACCGCAACCGTCGAGGTCCGGCCGCGTCTGGAGCTTGCGAAGGAGCAGTACGAAGGTGTGAAGGTCGTGAAGCCCTCGACCGTGCCCACCGAGGAGGACATCGACGGGTGGATCGAGCGGCTCCAACGCCAGTTCGCTGAGCTCGAGCCGGTGGAGCGCCCGACGCAGGAGACCGACCTCGTCACCGTCAGCCTGTCGGCGACACGCGGCGGCGAGCCGATCGATCAGCTCACGCGCGACGAGTACCTGTACTCGGTCGGCTCCGGTGAGTTCGGCGAGACGATGGACGCGAAGATCCTCGGCACCAGGCCCGGCGACATCATCGCGTTCGATGAAGAGCTGCCCCCCGAGCGTTTCGGCGACGAGCTTGCCGGCACGGCCTCGTTCACGGTTCTCGTCAAAGACGTGAAGGCGCTTCGCCTGCCCGACGCGGACGATGCCTTCGCCTCGACCGCCTCGGAGTTCGACACGATCGCCCAGTTGCGTGACGATCTCCGCGACAAGCTCCATGAGGTCAAAGAGCGGGAAGCAGACGGCGTCGTACGCGATCGGGCGCTGCAAGCGATGGTCGACACCGTCGATGTCGAGTTGCCCGACTCGCTGATCGACGACGAGACGGCGCATCGCGTCAAACACGCCGAGCAGCAGGCGGCCCGCTACGGATTGACGCTTGAGCAGATGCTCGAGATGCAGGGCTGGGATCGCGATCGCCTCGCGGAAGACAGCCGCGAGCATGCCGTGCAGGCGATCAAGGCAGACCTCGTGCTCGAAGGCGTCGCGCGCACCGAAGAACTCGACGTGAGCGCGGAAGAACTCGGCGTGCAGATCGGGCAGATGGCTCAGGCGTATGACCGCGATCCGAAGGATCTCGCGAAACAGTTGGACCGGTCGGGGCAGATCGTAACGCTGGCCGGCGATATCATCCGTTCCAAGGCGCTCGACATCCTGGTCGAGCGTGCCGATATCACCGAAGAGGCGACGGAGGAGCAAGCATGACCATCCAGCCCGTTCACAACTACTTGGTTCCCACGGTCATCGAGCAGACGAGCCGCGGCGAGCGCGGGTACGACATCTACTCGAGGCTGCTGAAGGATCGCATCGTGTTCCTCGGCACGCAGATCGACGACAACGTCGGCAACCTGATCATGGCGCAGCTGCTGCACCTGGAGTCCGAGGACCCCGACAAGGACATCAACCTATACATCAACTCGCCGGGAGGCGACGTGTCGGCGTTGCTCGCGATCTACGACACGATGCAGTACATCAAGCCCAGTGTGAGCACGATCGTCATGGGGCTTGCCGCGTCCGCAGCCGCGGTGTTGTTGCTGGCGGGGGCTCCGGGCAAGCGATTCGCCCTGCCGAACGCACGCGTGCTGTTGCACCAGCCACACGGTGGCGCGCAAGGCCAGGCCGTCGACATCGAGATCCAGGCCCGGGAGATCATGCGTCTTC
Organism: Actinomycetes bacterium; assembly: GCA_031369745.1. Taxonomy (GTDB): domain Bacteria; phylum Actinomycetota; class UBA4738; order UBA4738; family HRBIN12; genus AC-51. Next base: position 10,976 of record JANMPG010000147.1, on the reverse strand, counting down.
GCGCATTGCTCGAGCAGATCATCTCGACCCACACCGGGCAGTCCTTGGAGAAGGTCAGCAAGGACACGGATCGCGACTTCATCCTGACCGCCGATGAGGCTCTCGCGTACGGCGTGATCGACGAGATCATCTCCCGGCGAGGAATCGGGCCGGAAGTAGCTGGCGTCAGCTCCAACGGAGCGTGATAATCCCCCCCACGGTGATCGGACCCTCGGGTCCGGTCCGCGGGACGAAAGGGCAGCGGTAGATGGCGAAGTTCGGGGAATCGGACCTGCTGAAGTGCTCCTTCTGCGGGAAGAGCCAAAAGCAGGTGAAGAAGCTCATCGCCGGCCCCGGCGTGTACATCTGCGACGAGTGCATCGATCTGTGCAACGAGATCATCGAAGAGGAGCTGTCCGAAACCACGGAGCTCCGCCTCGACGAGTTGCCCAAGCCTGCGGAGATCTTCGCGTTCCTCGACGAATACGTGGTCGGCCAAGATCAGGCGAAGAAGGTTCTGTCGGTCGCCGTCTACAACCACTACAAGCGGATCCAGGTCGGCCAGAAGGATCAAGAGGTCGAGCTGCAGAAGTCCAACATCTTGGTCTTAGGCCCGACCGGTTGCGGCAAGACCTACCTGGCGCAGACGCTCGCGCGGTTGCTGAACGTACCCTTCGCGATCGCCGACGCGACCGCGCTCACCGAAGCCGGCTACGTCGGTGAAGACGTCGAGAACATCTTGCTCAAGCTGATCCAGGCCGCCGACTACGACGTCAAGAAGGCCGAGACGGGCATCATCTACATCGATGAGATCGACAAGATCGCGCGCAAGTCCGAGAACCCCTCGATCACGCGTGACGTCAGCGGCGAGGGCGTACAGCAAGCGCTGCTGAAGATCCTCGAAGGCACGCAGGCCAGCGTTCCGCCCCAAGGCGGCCGCAAGCACCCGCACCAGGAGTTCATCCAGATCGACACGACGAACATCCTGTTCATCTGCGGTGGCGCGTTCGCCGGACTGGATCGCATCATCGAGTCGCGCATCGGACGCAAGGGCGTCGGGTTCGGCGCACAGATCTTGACGCGTGAAGAGAAGAACATCGGCGAGCTGTTCTCCACGGTGCTGCCCGAAGACCTGCTGAAGTTCGGCCTGATCCCCGAGTTCGTGGGGCGGCTGCCGGTCATCACCCACGTGGACAACCTCGACGAGGACGCACTGGTCGCCATCCTGACCGAGCCCAAGAACGCCTACGTGAAGCAGTACCGCAAGTTCTTCGAGTTCGACGGCGTCGAGTTGGAGTTCACCGACGAGGCGCTGCGTGCGATCGCCGAGCAGGCGATCCAGCGGGGAACCGGCGCCCGCGGCCTGCGGGCCATCATGGAAGAGGTCCTGCTCAACGTGATGTACGAGCTGCCCTCGCGCGAAGACGTCACGAAGTGTTTGGTGGACCGCGACGTCGTGCTCACGGGCGTGAATCCCACGCTCGTGCCACGCGAGGCGAAGAAGCCGCGCAGCGAGCGCCAGCAACGCACGGCCTGATGCGCCGCGGTGCCCTTGTGGTTGCATCCCTCACCCTCGTCGCACTGACGGCGTGCGCTTCGAGCGGATCCGCAGGCGGCCCGGGGGGAGACCTCACCGGTGTCACATGGATCCTCGACAAGGCCTCGATGATGACGCTGGTCGATCCGGTGCCGTCCAAGGCTCGCGTCGACCTTGCGTTCGACGGGACCGAGGCGGGTGGTCGGGCGGCGTGCAACAGCTATGGAGGCCGCTACCACGCCGATGGGGCGACCGGACTGCTGTCGATCTCCGAGCTGTACTCGACAGCGATGGCGTGCGACCCGCCGTCTTTGATGGACCTCGAGTCGGCGTACCTGGCCGCGCTCGGCGACGTGACGGGCTACCAAGTCATCGGCGATCGCGCCGGGCTCGTGTTGACCGGGGGCAAGTCCGCGCTCACGTTCGTTCCCGAGGCCCCGGTGCAGCCGTTGCCGCTCGAGGGCACCGCGTGGACGCTCACCACCGTCGGAACGCCCGGTGCGCAAGCAGTGTCTTCAACCGTCGCCGGCACCGAAGTGACGGCGATGTTCGACGACATGGGTGTATCCGGGAGCGGCGGCTGCAACAGCTACCACGCGACGGCCGACATCGCCGGTGACAAACTCGCGGTCGGACCGATCGCCTCCACGCGCAAGGCTTGTGCGGACGACGTGAACCGGCAGGAGGCTGCGTACTTCGCGTCGCTGGAAGCGTCGGGCTTCTGGTCTGTGGATGGCGATCAGCTCACGTTGTCGAACGACAACGGCGACCTCCTGTTGGCCTTCACCGGCATCGCGTGAGTTAGCCGAGCCTGCGCACGCGCTCCAGGTCCGTGACCGCACCGAGTTCCTCGAAGGTGCGCGTCGCGTGCGCGAGCACCGCAGTGGCTTCCTCTGCGAGCCCGTCTGCACGCAGCGCCGCTGCGAGATCGACCTCGGCCCGCGCGCGTTCGTACGAGATCCCCAGTGCGTCGTAGCCACCGACCGCAGTGCGAAGCAGGTCAACCGCCACCGCCGACGCCCCCGCGGCAACGGCCGCTTGACCCTCGAGTCGATCCGTCGCGGGGGCGAGGATCGGTGCGGGCCCTGCGGTGGCTTGCTCGCGCATGTCCGCGAGCAACGATGAAGCGAGATCCCATCGACCGCCGGCAGCCACTCGCTCGGCTTCGGCGAACAGGGCGTCCGTGCGGTGAACCCGCCAGTTCCACGGGTGCTGGGCCGCCCACGCTCGATCGAGTTCGCCACGTGCGACAAGCACACGCACGAGGTAGGGGTAGGTTCGCCCCGAGGAATGCGCCCCCGCCTTGGCGAGGATGCCCAAGAGCCGTCGCGACTCGGCACCCTCGCCGCGGGCCTCTTCGATCAACGCCGCGACACCGATCGCGTGCATCGCGAAGTACGGCGGGTCCTCCCAGCGGTCGCCAAGCAGTTGCCTGATCGCCTCGACGTGCGTCAGGCATTCCTCCCACCGACCGAGCAGGTGCAGCGCGGTCGCCATCCACGCGCGGGCATGGATCTCGACGTTGGGCCCCCGGCCGCTGAGGGCCGCAAGTCCCTCCTCGCCGATGCGCAGCGCCTGTTCGAAGTTGGCGAGCTCGACGTTGATCCACGCGCCCACAGCGTAGAAGTCGCCGATCTCCATGAGGCTGGTCACATTGGGCATGACGTCGCGGCGCCGCTCCCATAGGGGCAGAGCGCGTCCGTACCAACCCACGCTGCATCGAGCAGCGCCCGCGTTGTCCAGTGCGCCGGAAGCGAGATCCCACAGTCCCAATCGCGCGGCGATCTCGCTCGCCTCGACGCCGGCATCCTCGAACGCCTGCATCTGTTCCTCGGTGTAAGCCTCCCGTGGGAACGCGAACGGCCAGCCCGATCGAATGGACAGGAGCCGGATCCGCTCTTCGCCGTCACCGGGCGGGACATGCGCGAACCCGAGATCCATCAGTGCTTGGACCTCCGGCTCGCTCGGAAGCTGACCGAGCATCGCGCCCGGCCAGCGGATGGGGATGTCGCATGCGCGCGCCACCATGTATGCGATCGCGGCGCCATCATCGGGAACCCCGCGCGCACGTACGTGCGCTGCTTCGACGAACGACCGGTATGCAGGATCGCCCGTATAGGACGCGAGGTGGGCCTCGCCCAAGGTTTGCAGCGATTCCGCTCGCTGCAGGTCGGTGCCCGACAGCTCCAGCGCGTCTTCCGCGAGTCGGACGGCCTTGTGCAAGGTGAGACGGAGTCGGGCGGCATCGGAGGCGGCGCGGAGCCACCGGATCGCGTCGTTGCGGAGCTCCTCGTCGAGCGATCCTGCCTCGCCGGCGAGGTGCGCCGCGGTGCCCAGGTGATAGGCGAGCAGTTCGGCGAATTCCGTCGCGCGCTCGCCGGCAGTTCGCTTGAGCCAGTCGGCGACTTGGCGATGCGCGTCCGCACGCTCGCGCCGGGGGAGCGAGTTGTACGCCACATCGCGCGTGAGGATGTGCTTGAACAGGTACTCCGGTTGTCCGGCGATCGATGAGCCGAATTTCGTCCGCACGAGCTCGCGGTCCTCGGCGTGACGCAGATGTTCGACGACCTCCGCGAGGCTGCGGCCCGTGAGCTCCGCGATCGGGCCCGGCCAGAACGCCCGCCCGACGACGGCTGCCGCCTGCACGACCCGCTTGTCGTCGGGCTCGAGCAGGTCGATCCGCGCCGCAAGGACGCCCTGCACAGTGTCGGGGATGTCGATCGTCGCGGCGACCTCGGTGGCGAGCCAGCGCTCGCCGGTTCGAACGACGGCGCCTTCGTCGATCAGTCGCCGCACGATCTCTTCGATGTAGAACGGGTTGCCTTCCGCGCGCTCCAAGATCGTCGCGTGCACGGACGCGGGGAGGTCGTCGACGGTGAGCAGGGCACGGACGAGACGCTCGGACTGCACGGGGTCCAGCGGATCCAAGACGACGGCCGTCGCGTTTCGTCCGCCACCGCCCCATCCTGGGCGGATCGATGTGAGTTCGGGGCGCGACGGGCACACGAACAGGATCGGGCCTTCGGCGCGAGCGGACAGGTCGTCGAGCAGATCCAGCAGCGCGGGGTCGGCCCAGTGGATGTCCTCGATCACGACGATGACGGGACCGGCGAGTGCGAGGGCCGAAACGAATGTGCGCCAGGCGTCGTGTACCTCGGCACGCACTTCCTTCGGGTCGAGGTCGCGGAACGGGACATCCGGGTCTTCCAGCCCGACGGTGTAGGCCATGGCGGCTGCGGATCGTGCGGGGTCGGCGGCGATATCGGTGGAGAACAGATCGCGACCGACCTTCCGCACCTTTTCGATCGCAAGATCGGGTGGATCGGAATCGAGGATGCCCGCGTGGCCCTTCAGGATCTCGGCAAGCGGCCAGTACGTGATGCCGTCGCCATATGGCAGGCACCGGCCACGCAGGACCAACGGTGTCGCGGCGCCACTTTCGGTCCACGAGAGGAACTCGGCGGTGAGACGCGACTTGCCCAGGCCGGCGTCGCCGTAGACGGTGACGGTCGCCGGTCGTTGTTCCGCGAGCACGCGCTCAAAGACCGCCCGCATGACCGCGAACTCTTCATCGCGACCGATCATCGGCGCGTGCAGGCCGGGGATACCGCGCTGCGGTGCGTCGGCGATCGCTTCACCGAGCGCGTAGGCGCGCACCGCTCTCGTCTTGCCCCTCAGTTGCAAGGCGCCGAGGTCCTCGAATCGGAAGCCGCGAACCGAGGCCGCTGTGCGCTCGGCGACCACGACCTGTCCGGGCACGGCGGCCCCCTGCAGCCTCGCCGCGGCGTTGACCGCGTCCCCGGTGACCATCGCCTCTCCGGGCGCGGGATCCACCGTGGCGAGCACCTCGCCGGTGTTGACGCCGATCCGCATCTGCAGCTCGACGCTGTCCGCGGCGCGTAACGTTTCGTTCACGACGACGAGTCGCTCGAGCATGCGATGCGCGGCTCGCAGCGCACGCGCCGGGTCGTCCTCGTGTGCGGTCGGTACACCGAAGGCCGCCATCACCGCGTCGCCGATGAACTTCTCCACGGTGCCGCCCTCGGCCTCGATCTCTTCGCGCATCGCCTGGCCGTAGGCCTGCATCACCTCGCGGAACCGCTCCGGGTCCAATCGCTCACCCAACTCGGTCGAACCGGTCACGTCGGCAAACACGATGGTCACCAGCCGGCGTTCCTCACCGGTGCGCGCCGCGCCCGCCGCCGCGTGCCCGCACGCCGGGCAGAAGACCGCGTCGTCGGGCAGTGGCGAGGCGCACGACGCGCAGGTGGTACCGAGCTCGCCGCCGCAGTTCGGGCAGAAACGGGCGTCTGCGGTCGCGGATGCGCCGCACGTGGGGCATGTTGCCATGCAACGAAGTGTAGGCGGAAGGCCCTGCGGACTCCTACGAACCTGCAGATTCAAGCGCGATTTGGAGGTTGGCGGCTCTGTGGCGCATGCTCTTCGTGGCCCCCGGGTGCCGCACCGCATCGACCAGGAGGAGTACCACGATGGCTCAAGCAACGGATCGAACCGACCGCTTGGGCTTCTGGGCCTCGCAGCAGCTGTATGGGCGCGAGCTGAGCTGATCTTGATCTGGGTCGGGTTCATGGCGTTGTTCCGCGGCTTCGGGCAGACCACGCTCGCGTTCGCCGTGCGCAAGGCCGAGGCATAGCCGTGCCAACGAACGAAGACGCCGCCCCCGCGCAGACCGCGGCGCTGCAAGCGGAACGCGACCGGTTGCAGGAGCGGGTCGCGCGGCTGGAGGGCACCAAGCGACGCCGCCTGCGCGCCGTCGCGGCAGTGCTGGCGGTGATCGTCGCAGTAGTGAGTTTCTCCGCTGCCCTGCCCGGTGCCTGGGCCCGCCGTACGATCGCGAACACCGACACATACGTGTCGGTCGTGGGCCCGCTGGCGGATGACCCGGCGGTGCAGGAAGCTCTCGCGCGCATCATCACGACGTCGGTCTTCGAGGCGCTCGACGTGCAGGGCAAGCTGACGGAGGTCCTCGCCGAACGGTCTCCGCAGCTGACGTTCCTGGCCGGCCCGATCACCAGCTCGGTGCAGCAATTCGTGCAGGAGCAGGTCGCGCAGATCCTGGCGAGCGAGCAGTTCCGGCAGTTCTGGGCCGACTCGAACCGCCTGGTGCAACAAGCGGTGCTCGCCGTCTTGCGAGGCGACACCACGGTCGTGAATGTCGTCGACGGCAAGGTGGTCCTGAACTACCTGCCGCTGATCAACCAAGCGTTGCAAACCGTCTCCGGCACGGTGAGTCAGCTGATCGGCAAGCCCCTGACACTGCCGGTGATCACCCCGGACACTGTCCCGGCCGAAGCCATCCAGAAGTTGGAAGCGGCGCTCGGTGTCGACCTGCCCGACACCTTCGGCACGCTCGTCGTATACGACGCGACCGAGTTGTCGACGGTGAAGTACGCGGTCAACACGGCGCGCAACGGCTTGATCGGCCTGGTGGCGCTGTTCGTGCTCGCGTTCGCGATCGCCCTGTGGGTGTCCCCACGGCGACGCCGGACGCTGCTGCAGCTCACCGTCGCGATCGCCGTGGCCACGGTGATCGAACGGCGGATCGGGATCGCGTCGGTGGACAGCGTCGTGAACCTGGCCAAGCCGGAGAACCAGGCTGCCGTGCGTGCGATCGCCGAGGCGTTGGTGGGCTGGTTCCTCGACTACACGATCTGGTTCCTGGTGGCCGCGCTCGTGAGCGTCGCGATCGCCTTGATCACGGGGCCGTACGCATGGGCGGCGTCCACCCGCCGGGGGACCGCGGACCTCGCGCGCAACACGGTGCACACGGATGGATCGGTGGAGGCCGGAGCGGCGTCCACGTGGGTTGCGGCGCACAGGATCGCGGTCATGGCCGTCGTCGGGCTCGTCGCGGTCTCGGTGTTGTGGCTCCTGGCTCTCAGCCCCGGGTGGCTGATCCTGGTCCTGCTCGTGGCGCTCGCGGCGGAGTTGGTCGCGTGGCGAGTGCTCCGCCCGCCGACGAGCGAGCCCGCCCCCGCCTAACGAGACATCCGGGCGCGAGATCCGGGCACCAGCGCCGAGATCATCATGCCGAGGCCCGCGCCTCCCACGATGTCGTGGGGTAGGTGAGCGCCGACGTACATGCGCCCGTAGCCGGTGATCACCACCACCGACGCAAGGAAGGGCTTGGTCCACGCGGGCAGCTCGTCGGCGAGCACGAACGCGGTCGTGGTCACGAGCGGTCGGTAGCGACGCAGCGGTTTCGTAGACTCATGCCTCATGAACGTTCCGGACAAGCCCTCACTCGACGGCCTCGAGGCCCGTTGGGGCGAGTGGTGGGAGGCCGCGGGCACCTACCGGTTCGATCGTACGAAGACGCGCGGAGAGATCTTCGCGATCGACACGCCGCCACCCACCGCCAGCGGCTCGCTGCACGTGGGCCATGTGATGTCGTACACGCACACCGACCTGATGGCGCGCTACAAGCGTATGCGCGGCCTCGAGGTCTTCTACCCGATGGGCTGGGACGACAACGGGCTGCCGACCGAGCGTCGCGTCCAGAACTACTTCGGGGTGCGGTGCGACCCGAGCTTGCCGTCTGACCCGGACTTCGACGCCTCGACCCTCGAGCGCCCCGACGACAAGCAGCCCGTCGCGATCGCACGCGGCAACTTCATCGAGCTGTGCGAGCGGCTCACCACCGAGGATGAGAAGGCCTACGAGTCGTTGTTCCGCCTGCTGGGACTGTCGGTGGATTGGGCGCAGACCTACACCACGATCGGCGAGGTGTCGCGGCGCGCCTCGCAACGGGCGTTCCTGCGCTTGCTCGACCGCGGGCTGGCGTACAACGCCGAGGCCCCCACGATGTGGGACGTCGATTTCCGCTCGGCGGTCGCGCAGGCCGAGATCGAGGACCGCGAGCAAGACGGGCACTACCACCGGATCGTGTTCGACCGCGACGGGGGCGAGGGCCCGATCGAGATCGAGACGAGCCGGCCCGAGCTGCTCCCCGCCTGCGTCGCGCTGGTCGTGCACCCCGACGACCCGCGGGCCGCGTCGTTGGTCGGTACTACGGCGCTGACGCCGCTGTTCCGGGTGCCCGTGCCGGTGGTCGCGCACGAGCTCGCCGACCCGGACAAGGGCACCGGCGTCGCGATGATCTGCACCTTCGGTGATGTGACCGACGTCACGTGGTGGCGCGAACTCGGGCTGCCGGCTCGCGTCGTGATCCGCCGCGACGGCACGCTCGCTCCGGGCCGCTTCGGAGAGCCCGGGTGGGAGTCGCGGGACGCCGAGGCCGCGAACACGGCGATGGCGGAACTGTCCGGCAAGGGGGCGAAACAGGCGCGGCGACGCATCGTGGAACTCCTGGTGGAGTCGGGCGCCCTGCTCGGGGAGCCCGAGGCGATCCGCCACGCCGTGAAGTTCTACGAGAAAGGCGACCGGCCCCTGGAGGTGATCTCGAGTCGCCAGTGGTTCATCAAGACGCTGGAGTTCAAAGAGCGGCTCCTTGCCCGCGGCCGCGAGATGCGCTGGCACCCGGTGTTCATGGGCGCGCGCTACACCTCGTGGGTGGAAGGGCTGAACCAGGACTGGGCGCTCAGTAGGCAGCGCTACTTCGGAGTGCCGTTCCCGGTGTGGTATGCGCTGGATGCGGAGGGGGAGCCCGACTACACCGCGCCGATCGTGCCGAGCGAAGCCGCGCTCCCGATCGATCCGCAAGAAGACGTGCCGCCCGACTACACGGCTGCGCAACGCGGCGTGCCCGGCGGCTTCATGGGCGACCCCGACGTGATGGACACCTGGGCAACCTCGTCGTTGACGCCCCAGATCGCCGCGCGCTGGGAAGACGACCCCGACCTGTTCACGCGCCTGTTCCCGATGGACTTGCGACCGCAGGCTCACGAGATCATCCGCACGTGGCTGTTCTACACCGTGCTCAAAGCAGAGCTCGAGCACGGCAGCTTGCCGTTCACCGACGCGGCGATCAGCGGTTTCGTGCTGGACCCCGACCGCAAGAAGATGTCGAAGTCCAAGGGCAACGTGGTCGTGCCGACCGAGGTGTTCGAGCGGCACTCGGCCGACGCCGTCCGGTACTGGGCCGGCTCCGCACGCCTCGGCGTCGACGCCGCCTTCGACGAGCAGCAGATGAAGGTCGGGCGCCGGCTCGCGATCAAGATCTTGAACGCTTCGAAGTTCGTGCTCGCCATGGACGCGACCGGGGGCGGTGTGACCGAGCCCGTCGACCTCGCGATGCTCGCGACGCTGCGTGGCGTGGTGCTTGAGGCTACTGCTGCGTTCGAGGACTACGAGCATGCCAAGGCGCTGGATGTCGTGGAGCGTTTCTTCTGGGGGTTCACCGACGACTACCTCGAGTTGGTCAAGCAGCGTACGTACGGCGCGCGTGGCCCCGAGGCCGCCGCGAGCGCGATCGGCGCGTTGCGCCAGGCGCTCGACATCGTGCTGCGCCTGTTCGCCCCGGTCCTGCCCTACGTCACCGAAGAGGTGTGGTCGTGGTGGCGGGAGGGCTCCGTGCATCGCAGCGCCTGGCCTGCAACAGATGAGCTTGTGTCGTCCGACGGCGCCGACCCCGAGGTGTATGAGATCGCGGCCGCGGTGCTCGGCGCCGTTCGCAAGGAGAAAGCGCTGGCCAAGGTCTCCTTGAAGGTGCCGGTGCTGCGCGTCATCGCGCGCGACACCGCCGAGCGCCTGGCGAAGCTGCGCCTGGCCGACGCGGACCTTCGTGCCGCCGGCTCGATCGAAGCGGTGGTCTACGAGGAGGCCGCCGACGCCTCGATCGACGTCGAGCTCGCGCCCGCCGAGCCGGTCTGATGCGATACGACGAGGCGCTCGCGCACCTGGAGGCCCGCCAACCCGAACACATGCCGGGACCATCGCTCGATCGGATCCGAGAGTTGGTCAGCTACCTTGACCATCCCGAGCAGACGTACCCGACGATCCATGTCACCGGCACGAACGGCAAGTCGACCGCTGCGCGAGCGGCCGCCGCGGTCGCGTGCGCGACCGGTTCGCCAACCGGTCTGTTCACCTCGCCCCACCTGCGCGCGATCACCGAGCGGTTCTCCGTGTGCGGCGACGAGATGACGCGTGCGGCGTTCGGCGAGGAGTGGGAGCACCTGGAGCCATACCTGGCGATGATCGACGGGATGGGCATGGGTGCGGTGACGTACTTCGAGGCGGTCACGGCGCTCGCCTTCCTGTGGTTCGCCGACAAGCCGGTCGACCTCGGGGTCTTCGAGGTCGGAATGGGTGGGTCGTGGGACGCCACCAACCTGATCGGCGGCGACGTCGCGGTGATCACGCCGATCGGCATGGACCACGTCGCGGAGCTCGGCCCGGAGCTGACCGATATCGCCACCGAGAAGGCCGGCATCATCAAAGCCGGCAAGGTGGCCGTCGTCCGCTCACAGGATCCGGAGGTCGCACTCACCCTCGCCGGGGGCGGGGGCCGAAGAGGGGGGCCCCCCCCAGCCAGACG
>JANMPG010000144.1:0-13998 GCA_031369745.1 Actinomycetes bacterium | reverse complement strand
GCTGATAGCCGGCCTTCGCACGGTCGTCCCAGGCACCCTCGAACCCGACCTTGCCGGCGCCGGTGAACACCTGGCGGCTGACGAAGAACGGTGTGAGGTCTCGCACGATATCGGCGAAGGGCGTGGCTCGGTCAACGAGGTAGTTCTCATGCGTGCCGTAGGAATTGCCCTTGCCGTCGGAGTTGTTCTTGTACACCGACAACGCAGGGGCTTGCGGCATCTCGGCGGCAACCACCTCGAGGGACCGCTCCAAGATCCGCTCGCCCGCTTTGTCGTGGACCACGAGGTCGCGTGGTGACAAGCACTCGGGCGTGGAGTACTCGGGATGGGCGTGATCGACGTAGTAGCGGGCTCCGTTGGGCAAGATCACGTTCGCCAAGCCCAGGTCTTCGTCCGACATCTCGCGGCCGGGTTGTGGGTCGAACCCACGCGCATCGCGCATCGGCGATTCGTCTTCGTAGTCCCAGCGGATCTTGCGCAGGCTGCCCGCATACGACGAGATCAGCATGGATGAGGACAGCACAGGGTTGAAGTCCGGTTGACCGGCCGCAGCGATGCCGTATTCGGTCTCGGTCCCCATGACCTTCGGGATGGCCATGACGGCACCTTACCGCGCAGGAACGGCTACAGGTACTGTCCGGCGCTGACCCGTTCGACCTGACGACCGTCGCCGTCTTGGCCGAGCAGCGTTCGCACGTAGACGATCCGCTCGCCCTTCTTGCCCGAGATGCGTGCCCAGTCGTCGGGGTTGGTCGTGTTGGGCAGGTCCTCGTTCTCCTTGAACTCGTCGCGGATCGCGTGGAAGAGGTCCTCGCCCTTGATGCCCTTTTCACCCGTCGACAAGAAGCGCTTGATGGCGTCCTTCTTCGCGCGACGCACGATGTTTTCGATCATGGCGCCGGAGTTGAAGTCCTTGAAGTACAGGACCTCCTTGTCGCCGGAGGCATAGGTGACCTCGAGGAACCGGTTCTCCTCGGAGTCGGCGTACATGCGATCGATCGTCTTTTCGATCATGCGATGGCACGCCGTCTGCACGTCGTTGCCATATCGTTCGATCTCGTCGGGGTGGATCGGCACCGACGGGTGCAGGTATTTGCCCATCACGTCCATCGCCTGTGGCCCGTTCGGACGCTCGATCTTGATCTTGACGTCGAGCCGTCCCGGTCGAAGGATCGCCGGGTCGATCAGGTCCTCGCGGTTTGATGCCCCGATCACGATCACGTTCTTCAACGTCTCGACGCCGTCGAGCTCGGAGAGCAGCTGCGGCACGATCGTGGACTCGACGTCGGAGGAGATGCCCGAGCCACGCGTGCGGAAGATCGAGTCCATCTCGTCGAAGAACACGATGACGGGCAAGCCTTCTTGGCTGCGTTCCTTGGCGCGGATGAAGATCTCGCGGATCTGTCGCTCGGTCTCGCCCACGTACTTGTTGAGCAGTTCGGGGCCTTTGACGTTCAGGAAGTAGCTTCGCGCGTCGTCGCGACCGGAGCGCTCGGCGACCTTCTCGGCGAGCGACTTGGCGACGGCCTTGGCGATCAAGGTCTTGCCGCACCCGGGCGGGCCGTACAGCAACACACCCTTGGGCGGCTCCAGCTCGTGCTCGTTGAACAGCTCCGCGTACAGGAACGGCAGCTCGACGGCATCGCGGATCAGGTCGATCTGTCCCTCGAGACCGCCGATGTCTTCGTAGCTGATGTCGGGGATCTCTTCCAACACGAGCTCCTCGACCTCTTCGCGCGGGAGCTGCTCGGTCACCACCACCGAGCGCGGGTCGAACAAAGCGGCGTCGCCGGCGCGCAAGCCCTTCTCGAGCAGCTCGCCGGCCAGGTAGGCGACGTGCTCCTCCTCGCCGCGGCCGAGCACGATCACACGGTCCGCACCGAGACGATCCTTGACCTTGACGACCTCGCCGGTGCCGTCGGGCGCGAGGACCTCGACGACGTTGAGCGATTCGTTCAGCACGACCTGGGATCCGGGCACGATCGTGGCGACGTCGATGTCGGGCGCGGGCAGCACGCGCATCTTGCGGCCAGCCGTCACGACGTCCATGGAACCGTCGTCGTTCGCGCGCAGGAACACGCCGAACGTTGCCGGAGGCTGGCTGAGCTTCTCGACCTCTTCGGCGAGCGCTTCGATCTTCTCGCGCTCGCCGCGCAGGGCGTCGGCGAGCTTCTGGTTTTGGCCCGTGGCGCGCGCGAGATGGTTGCGCGTCTCGACGAGCTTTTCTTCCAAGACGGCGACCTGGCGAGGGGAACCGGACAAGCGGCGTCGAAGCAACCCGACCTCTTCCTCCAGGAATTTCACCTGGGATCGGAGCTCGTTCGCCTGCTCTTCGTACCGTTCGACCTGCTCGTGGCCAGACATCTGGTCACCTCCTGTGCAGCGCCGGAGTCTATACCGCGTTTCTGACGCCACCGTGGAGGCTGACCCAGATCCGCTTCCTGTCCCTATCTACGGCACGCGTGGGCGGAAGGCTTAGGCCTTCGGCCGTGAATCACCCGCTCGGGTCATGCCGTGCGGCGCGCGATCGTGAGGAAACCGGTGTGTCCGACCATGCGGTGATCGGGGCGGACGCTGCGGTCGGTCACGTGCCAGCTTCGTCGCAGCACCTCGAAGGTCTCGATATGCAAGAACCCTTGTGCGGGAAGGGCGAGGACCAGCTGCTGCACCTGGATCGTCGTGGGCATGTAGGCGCACAGCACGCCCCCCGACTCGAGTACTCCCGCGATGGCCTCCAGGGGCTCCCACGGCGAGGGCAGGTCCAGGACGCACCGGTCGAAGCGGTCCCCCGACTGGCCGACATCGCTGAGCGGCGCCAGATGCAATTCGAGTGTGTCGGGAAGTTTTCCGAAGAACCCCTCCACGTTGCGGACCGCTTGGTCGTGGTGCTCTTCCCGCAGCTCGTAGGAAACGATCCGCCCTGCGTCACCCACGGCGCGACACAGGGCGATCGTCATGGCTCCCGACCCCGTGCCCGCCTCCAGCACACGCGCGCCAGGGTAGATATCGGCGTACGTCATGATCGGGCCGAGGTCCTTAGGGTAGATCACCTGCGCCCCGCGCTTCATCTTCAAGGCATAATCGGCGAAGCGGGGGCGGAACGCGGTCACGATCATGCCGCCGGACGTCTCGGCCCGGGTCCCCTCCGGGTGTCCGATGAGCAGATCGTGCGACAGCGTGCCTGAGTGGGTGTGGTATGTGCCCGCTGTCTGGAGCATGAACAGGTAGTTGCGGCCACGCTGGTCGAGCAGCACGATCCGCTCCCCCGGTTCGAACGGCGCGCTCATCGAACCGGTCCGGAACGTTCGCGACGGTGCATGGCGGCCTTCATCACCACCACAGGCTAGCGCAGCCGCCAGCCGCGGCGGCGGTTACGGCAGGTCGGTCGGCATGGGCCGCGCGTCGAGCGTCACGTCGATGCTTTGCTCCTGCCCGTCGCGGTTGACGACGACCGTGACGGAATCTCCGGGCTGCAGTTTGGCGAGGATCGTGCCGAGGTCCTCGGCGCTCGTGACGGTATTGCCGTCGACGCTGACGATCACGTCGCCGGACTTGATGCCCGCGTCTGCCGCCGGGCCACCCTGCGTCGTCGCGATCACGTACGCGCCCTGTTCGACCTGCAAACTGAGCTGGTAGGCCATGTCGGGAGTCACGCCCTGCGTGGACACGCCGAGGTAGCCGGTGGGTGCCAGCGGGGAATCGATCGCCTGCTGGATCGCGGCCTTGGCCGAGTCGATCGCGATCGCGAAACCGATGTTCTCCGCGGCGTCGGAGCCGGCAGAGTTGATGCCGACCACCTGGCCCTGCAGATTGAGCAGGGGGCCGCCGGAGTTGCCGTGGTTGATCGCGGCGTCGGTCTGGATCACGCTGGAGTAGGTGCGGGTCTGGTTCTCGCACACCTGGCAGTTCGGGTCTTGGACCTGCACGACGCGGTCCAGCGACGACACGATGCCGGTCGTCACGCTGGGGCCGCCTTCCAGGGCGAGCGCGTAGCCGATCGCGACGACGCTTTGCCCCAAGACCAGATCGGAGGAGTTGCCGAACTCGACGGTGGGCAGGTTCTGACCGTCGATCTTCAGCACCGCGAGGTCGTGCTCGCAGTCACCGCCGATCACGCGCGCGTCGTACTGGTCGGGCTTGTCCGCCGAGCTGAAGACGGTGATCTTGGTGGCACCCTCCACCACGTGGCAGTTCGTCACGATCACGCCGTCGGAACGAACGATGAACCCCGTGCCCACACCCTGTCCGGCCTGACCCGCTGACGAAACGACGTCGCTGGTGACGTTCACGACCGCGGGCAGCACGAGGCTCGCCACGGCCGCGACGGGCTCCTCGGTGCTCGGGAGCGTTTGGAGCACGCGAGTCGTCCCGACGGCGGGCGAGGTGTCCTTCGATCCGTTCTGGATGGTGCAGGCCGTGGCGACGATGGCGAGAGCCACGACGCCGACCAGGATGGGCTTACGCATAGGACGATGCCTCCATGTCGTCGAGGGTATCGGTCTGTATGCGTTACGGACACGAAGCAGGGTTCTGCCTGGGGTGTTTTACACAGCGTTTTCTAAGGAAGCGGCCGGGCGTTCCTTGCGGGGGTCGACGAACGGGATCGCGGCGGTGGTGCCGACGAGGTGCTCCCCCGTCTCGGACTCCACGTCCAAGGTGTTGCCGGGGTCCGCCAGATCGATCGGAACCCAGGCGTAGCCGATGTTCTTGGCCAAACCCGGCGACCAGACCGCGTCGGTAAGGCGGCCCACCTTCTTCCCGTCGACGTAGGCGTCCCAGGATCGAGACATCTCGGCGCGCAACTCGTCTCCCTCGAGTTCGATGCCGACGAGCTTGCGGTCGACCCCTTCGGTACGAAGCCGCTCCAACGCCGCCTTACCGATGTAGTCCTGGGGCTGAGCCTCGACCAAGCGCTCGAGCCCCATCACGTGAAACGGCGTGTCGCTCAGCGTGATGTCGGAACCGTAGTTGAAGATGCCCGCCTCGATGCGACGCGCCTCCGAGGGCGCGATGGGCCGTATCGCGAACTCCTCGCCCGCGCCCATGATGGCGTTCCACAGGTCGTCGCCGCGAGAGCCATCGAGCAGGTTCACCTCGAACCCCGGCACCGCCGTCCAGCCGGTGCGGCTGATCAGCACTGGGATGCCGTCGATCTCGAAGCGCTCGCACCAGTAGTAGCGGATGTCGTAGATCGCCGGTCCCACAAGCTTCTCGAGCGTCTTGGCCGACAACGGACCCTGCACCTGCAGGGGATGCACGTCGGGCAGAGAGACCTCCGCGTCCAGACCGCTGGCTGCGAGGACACCGAGCGCGTACAGCCCGGCATCGGAGTCGGCGAGCTGCATCCACCACACGTCCTTGGCGACGTGCAGCGAGACCGGGTCGTTCACGATGCCCCCGTCCGGGGCGGTGACCAGCATGTACTTGCCCTGCCCGACCGCGCACTTGGTGAGGTCGCGGCACGTCAGCCGGTCGATCAGCGCGTCGGCGTCGGGGCCGCTGACCTGCACCGTGCGTTCCACGCCGACGTCCCATAACGTCACGGCCTCGTTCAGCGCCTGGTACTCGACGTCGGGGTCGTCGTAGTAGCCCGGCAGATACATGTGGTTGTAGATGTCGTACGCGGTGCACCCGGCGCGGCGGGTCGCATCGAAGAACGGCGAGCGCCGATACCACGGCCCGAAGTACAGCGTGGCGCTGTTCTCCAGCATCTCCGTGCGTTCGTTGGTCATGGGTCCCCTTTCACGCCGGGTCGGCGCGCCCTACGAGATGGGGATCCGTTTCGCCGGGTCGATGAACGGCATCGGCGCCACGGTCGCGTTCCGGGTTCCCCACTGCGTCTCAACGCGCACGGCCTGGCCTTCGTGGCTGCGCTCCGACGGCAACCAGCAGTAGCCGATGTTTGCACGAAGCCGCGGCGAGTAGATAGCCGAGGTCACGTTGCCCATGGGCTCGCCGTCGATCGAACTCGCCCATTTCACGTCGTTCAGCCCCGGGAAGGGGTCGCCGTCGAGCGTCACCCCGTTCAGCTTCCATGACGCGCCCTGGTCGCGGATCCGGCGGTAGGCGGCCGCGGAGATGCAGGCGTCGTCGCCCAGGGAGTCCAGGTCGACGAGCCGACCCAGACCGAGCTCGAATGCGTTGTTCTCATACGTCATGTCGGCGCCCCAGTTGAAGATCCCGCCCTCGATCCGGCGGATGTCGCTCGGACCCGTCGGGCGGATGCCGAACGGCTCGCCCGCCGCCATGATGGCCTCGAAGACCTCGGTGCCCTTCGTCGAGTCGGTCAGGTAGACCTCGTAGCCGACCTCGGAGGTCCAGCCGGTGCGCGTGACGACCACCGGCGCCCCGGCGATCTCGGCCCGTGTCCACCAGTAGTACTTCAGGTCGAGGATCTCGGGCCCCAGCAGGGAGACCATCAGATCCTTGGACTTCGGTCCCTGCACCTGCAGCGGCGCGACGTCGGCCTCGCGGATCGTCACGTCCAGGTCGGGGTAGGCGTTGCGGAGACCTCGCGCGAACAGCAGGGCGTCGGAGGACGCAAGCGCGAACCAGAAGGTGTTTTCATCCATGCGCGTGAGGACCGGGTCGTTGATGATGCCGCCGTCGGCGTCGCAGATCAGGACGTACTTGGCCTGGCCGACCTCGCACTTCGACAGATCTCGCGGCGTCAACAGTTGGGCGAACCGGAAACCGTCGGGACCGGAGATCTCCAGGCACCGCTCCACCGAGACGTCCCACAGCGTGACCCCGGTGAGCAGGGCGTCGAACTCAGCCTCGAACGTGTCGAACCGGATCGGGAAGTACATGTGGTTGTAGACGGTGTAGCCCAGCGGCCCGTAGCGCTGTGTGGCTTCGAAGTACGGCGTGCGCCGGTTGCGAGCACCACGCTGGACCAGGCTCATATCGAACGGTTCGGTCACGGAAGACCCCTTTCGCAGATGCGGTACGGATCACCGCATCATCCGGGGCACACGACCGCGGCGCGAACTTGGCCGTGACCGCGGGTCAGGCGTCTTCGGCCGCGTAGACGAGCTGGCCATCGACATAGGTTTGCAAACACCGCGCGCCGGCGATCTCGTCCACCGGGTGCGCGAAGACGTTGCGGTCGAACACCGCCAGGTCAGCGCGCTTGCCGGCCTCGATCGAGCCGGTGTCGTGTTCGCGGTGGTTCGCATACGCCGACCCCATCGTGAACGCCCCGATCGCGGTTGCGAGGTCGATGCGCTCGTCGGGCAAGAAGACGTCCCGGTTGTCCACCCGGTAGGTGTAGTCGGCCGGCATCTGGCGGTTGACCGCGACGTGCATCTCCTCCATCGGGTTGGGCGAGGAGACCGACCAGTCAGAGCCCATGACGAGCGTCGCGCCGTGTCGAACCAGCGACGCGAACGGGTACTGCCAGGTCCAGCGCGGCTCCCCCAGGAACGGGATCGTGAGTTCGTCCATCTGCGCCTCGTGCGCGGCCCACAACGGCTGCGCGTTCGCGAGCGCGCCGAGGCGACGAAAGCGCGGCAGATCCTCGGGATGCACGATCTGGATGTGCGCCAGGTGGTGGCGCAGGTCGTTGAACCCGTTGGTCGTGCGCGCGGCCTCGATCGCATCCAGCGCCTCCCGCACCGCCCGGTCGGCGAGCGCGTGGAAGTGCACCTGGAACCCGAGCGCGTCGAGGCGCGTGACTGCTTCCTTCAGCAGCTCAGGCTCGACCATCGACAGGCCGCGGTTGTCCGTCGGGTGCCCGTGCTCGTCGAGATAGGGGTCCAGGGTGGCGCCGGTGAAGTTCTCGCAGACGCCGTCTTGCATGATCTTCACGCTGGTTGCGGCGAACCGTCCAACCTGGCCGCCGGCGCGAAGCGCCACCAGGTCGTCGATCTGCTCGAGACCCTTGGATCGTTCCCACCACAACGCGCCGACGACGCGGCCGGTCAGCGTGTCGCGATCGACCGCCGTCAGATACGACTGGTAGTTGCTGTAGTGGCTCGACGCATCGACGATCGCGTCCTGCCAGCCCGTGATGCCCAGCGAATGCAGGTACGCCTGCCCCTTGAGGAGCCCCTCGTAGATCATCTCGTCGGCGAGCGCCGGCATGTGTCGCACGACCAACGTCTGTGCGCCCTCGTGCAGTGTGCCGAGCGGCGAACCGTCGGAGTTGCGCTCGATCCGACCGTCCACCGGGTCCGGCGTGTCTGCGGTGATGCCGGCGATCTCCAGCGCCTTGGAGTTCACCCACGCGCTGTGACCATCGCGGTTGGGCAGGAACACCGGTCGGTCCGCGACGACCACGTCGATGTCTTCCTTCGATGGGCATCCGTGCGGGAACACATCTTGGGACCATCCGCCACCGAGGATCCAGTACTCGTCGGGATGGGTGCGCGCGTACTCGGCGATGGACGCGACGTAGGCATCTTTGGTGTCGAGGTCGTGTTGGTCACACTGGAGCATGTCGACGCCGCCGCCGACCGGGTGTACGTGCGCGTCCTGGAACCCCGGGAGCAGCATGCGACCACCGAGGTCGATCACCTCGGTGCCGTCGCCGATCAGGTCGCCGATCGCATCGTCGGTACCGACGGCGGCGATGGCCCCGTCGCGCACCGCGACCGCGCGCGCCCAGGAGCGCGCCGCATCGACCGTGTACACATCTGCGTTGACGAACACCAGGTCGGCAGCCGAGCCCATGTGCGTGTCCCCTCTCGTTGGTGCGGCGCAGTGTAAGCGGCTAGGCCAACTCCACCAAGTCGAGATGGTCCTCGCTGAAGTAGTCGAGCTGGCCGTCGGGCATCAACAAGACACGTTCGGGGGCAAGGGCTTCCACGAACTCCGGATCGTGACTGACGACGACCATGGCGCCCGGCCAGCCCTGCAGCGCCTCGGCGATCGCGGTGCGCGAAGGCGGATCAAGGTTGTTCGTCGGCTCGTCGAGCAGCAGCAGGTTCTTCCGCCCGGCGACCAGCTGTGCGAGCGCGAGCTTGGTCTTCTCGCCGCCCGACAGCGTGCCCGCGTCTTGGAACGCGATGTCGCCGTGGAGTCCGAACATGCCGATCAGCGTGCGGAGCATCAGGTCATCTGCGCCCGACGCCTCCTTCATGTGGTCAAGGACATGCACGCCATCGCGGATACCTTCGTGCTCCTGTGCGTAATACCCGGGCTCGACCCCGTAGCCGTACGCGAACGTGCCCGCGTCCGGGAGGGTCTGTTCGGTGAGGATCCGCAGCATCGTCGTCTTGCCGGCACCGTTGAGCCCGAGCACCAGCAGGCGTTCCCCACGCCCGATCGAGAACGACACGTCGGTGAACACGGGCGGACCGCCGTAGGACTTCGCCAGGTCCTCCACCGTCAACACGGTGCGGCCGCAGTGCGGCGGCTCGGGGAAACGGAAACGAAGTTGCCGCTCCCGAGTGGGGCCTTGCACCTTGACCGACTCGAGTCGGGAGACGCGGCTGTCGAGTGACTTCGCGACTCGGGCACGTCGAACCGTCTGACCACGCATCTGGTCCGCGAGCGTCTTCAGCCGTTTGATCTCCGCGCCCTGGCGGACGGCGACCTTGGACAACCGCTCCTCGTCGTGCGCGCGCGACGTGCGGTACTGCGTGTACGTGCCCTTGTATTCGACGACCCCGTCGCGATCCAGATGCAGGATGCGCGTGATCGACGCATCGAGCAGCCCGATGTCGTGGCTGATCACCATCAGCGCCCCCTTGTAGGAGGCGAGGAAGCGCATCAACCAGTTCTTCGCGTCGATATCCAGGTGGTTCGTCGGCTCGTCCAGCAAGAGCAGGTCGGAACCGCCGAACAGTATCTTCGCCAGCTCGAGGCGGCGGCGCTCTCCGCCCGACAGCGTCTTGACCGGGAGCCGCAGTCGATCTTGCGACAATCCGAGACCGGCCACGATCTTCTTGGCCTCAGCCTCGGATCGGTAGCCGCCGAGCAGGGTGTACTCCTCCTCCAGGCGCGAGAACCGGCGGATCGAGCGCTCGTCGTGAGACTCGGCGAGCCCGATCCGCGCCTTCTCGACGCGGCGGCTGAGATCGACGAGCCCGCGCGCCGCCAACACGTGCTCCAGTGCGTTGTCGTCGTCCTCGGCGCGATGCTGCCGTGGGTCTTGCCGCAAGTACCCGACGGCGCCACGCCGGATCAGGCTGCCGCCGGCGTGCTCCTCCTCGCCTGCCAACACCTTCATCGTGCTCGTTTTTCCTGCGCCGTTGCGACCGACGACACCGACCTTGTCCCCTGGGCGCAGGTCGAACGACAGCTCCTCCACGACGATCTTGCCGCCGACTTCGACCGAGAGGTCGCGTACTTCTAAGACGATCATCGCGGGGCTCCGGATGCGGGTCGTGGGGAACGGGACGCGGGCATGCTCATCTCCTCGAGGTGGTAGGACCGGTCGCGCTCGCGACGGTCGACGAGGGATGCCCGCTAACTCATCTACGGACAATGGTACGACGCCCGGACGGGCTGTTGCGTCAGGCGCGGAACGCCGAGTGGAAGGATCTGAGCATCGACCTCTCGACCGCGCGTATCTGGCGGGCGAGTTCGAGGGCTGCCCCGCCGGGGCCGTGCGTCTTGGTCACGACCACGATCCGAGATTGCGACGCCTCACAGATGAAGCGATCCGGGTGCTCCCCCGTTCGGGTACCCGCGAACCTGGTCTGCAGGTCGACCGGCAGCGCCGCAGCGTATGTGAACGCGTATGCCCCGCTGCTGTCGGTCGTCGTGACGTCGGCGACCACACCGTTCACCAAGAGCTGGATGTCTTGCGCGGGACGGCATTCCGGGCGACCGACGAGTCTGCCATCGACGGCGCTGCCTTTGACGTGGATCGTGAGGTTCGTCTGGCCGACCCAGACCGTGGCGCTCGCCATGCCCGGGACGATGACCGCTCCCCCCGTCAGAACCAATAGCACCGCGACTAGCTGTCGACGCATGTGGCGCCCCCTCGCACCCCATCCTAGTCCCGTTGCCTCTGGCGGCGCTACCCCCTTGTGTCACAGATCGGCCAACTCCGGCATGAACCCCTTGACCCTCTCGGTAGGAGGAAGCTATGAGTAGTCGCGCCTGGGCGGGCGGTGCCGTGACCATCACCGTCGTCGCTGCCATCCTGGTTGCGGTCTTGGTGACCGCAGCCTCCGGTCAAGATGCTGTCACCGCCGGCGGACGACCCCACACCATCACGGTGTCGTCGACCGCCAGCATCAGCACCAAGCCCGATGAGGCGGTGATCACGTTCAGCGTGCACACCGAGAACGCCTCGAGCACGGTCGCCTTGAACGAGAACTCGCGCATCATGAACGACGTCATCGCCGCCATGACGGCGCTCGGCGTGACCGAAAGGGACATGGAGACGACCAACGTCAGCCTCTCCCCTCAGACGATCAACCGTGGGACCTCGAGCGAGTCGACGATCTACAACTCCTCGACGTCGCTGGAGGTCAAGATCCATGACTTCGACGTGATCGGCAACGCCATCCAAAAGGGTGTGCACGCGGGCGCGACGAGTGTGCGGGGCGTCAGATTCCAGGTGGCCGACCCAGTCGTTGTGAAGACGCGAGCTCTCGCAGCCGCCGTCACGAGCGCTCGTGAGAAGGCCGATGCCCTCGCAGGAGCGGCCGGGACGACGGTCACCGGCGTCATACAGATCCGCGAAGGCGGTTCACCCGCGCAGCCGCAGCCATACATGGTCGGTTACAACTCGCTTGCCTCGTTCGATGCGGCGCACCTTTCGGTGGTGCCCCCGCGAGACCTCACGACGAAGGTCTCCGTTCACGTCGTCTGGAGCATCACCTGAGCGGTTCAGACGCCTCGGTCAATCGCTGCGACCGCGCGGGGCAGGGTCCTGGTCGGGGTATGGCCGCGGCCCGGCGCTGTAGTCGCCGAGGAGCCGAAACGTCCGATCGAACGCGCGCGAGCCCGATACGGCACCGATCACGACAAGCACACCCGCGGCGCACCATCCAACCAGGACCAGGAAGTCCCGCATGACGCAAGCTTACTCCCGCGCGATCCGCTCGTGCCTCACCTGGAGCCGGGCGAGCAGACCTGATGGATGTCCGAGAGGCGTGCGAGGGGGATCTGCTCGTTCGTATAGATCGGGGCGCGCGTACACATCCCCTGCAGTTGCTCGACGTCTGTAACAGCTCCGCGGACGGCGGACGAAGACGCGATCATGACGACCTGGCAGGTCCCATGTTCGATGAGCGGGTCGAGCGGGGTTCCCGCCGGGATGTCCTCGGTTGAGACCACCACGAGGAGCCCGTCTATCGACTCCGACACGTCGCGATCTCGGCTCAGGGTAGATGCGTAGCCGGCACCGGCTACTCCAAGGGTTACGAAACACACTGCGACGATCAGCTTTCGAGCCACGGGAACCGCCTTTCCGGCCAGGCTAGGTCGGGACGCCGTCTATCGCAACCTGTACCGCCTGGTCGTTCCTGAAGGCAGCGAGCGGTTCGTCGTCGCATCCGGCTGGCCTGAGCGGCCCCGAAGGATGGTGGTCGTTGGTGTCGGAGGACCGACCGAGCTGAACGACAACTGGCGGCTTCGTACTTGGCGCACGGAGTAATCGGCGGCGCATCTCGATTGTACGGAAGGCCAGAACCCATCATGCTTTGGCGTGTGAGACGGGCGATCGGAGTGATCACAGTCGGGCTCGCGATCGCGGGTCTGATCATCGTGGTCGGAGTTCATGAGGGACGTCCGGATTCCCACATTGACTGCTTCGGCCACCCTCCGTGTCTTGCGGCGCAGAACAGTGGCTTTTCGGTGGGGTATGGCATCGCTGCGGCAATCGTTGTCATGGCGGCGGTTCTGATAGCGCTCCTGGTCGGTCGTGCGGCCAAGAAGGCATCGAGCTTGAGGACATCGCAGCGCGGTTCGATGAGATAGCGGTGGTGCTTCGGATCCTTGACGTGGACGCGCTGTGGGTGGCCGCGACTGAGCAGGAGCGTCGCCAGCTTGTTGAGGAACTAGTCAAAGCGGTCCTGATCTTTCCTGACCATCTGGAAGTCGAGATCTCGGGTGCGCCCAGACTGAACGTGCTGCTCAGCGAGGTCGGGCTGCGTGATGAGTTGCAGACTGTTGGTGTCGGAGGGGGGACTTGAACCCCCACGCCCCGCAAGGGGCACTAGGCCCTCAACCGTGCCACGCTCGTCCGGTGTCATCCGTTGTCGAGCGATGTCATCCGCTGACCTGCGGAAACGGAACCGCTTCCGGGTCGCTCGTCCGTTCCCATTCGGTGTCGTCCGGCCCCGGTTCTTGCAGATTTTCTTGCAGAGCCTCGTCGCGATCCGCTCAGCTTCAGCGGTCGCCGCCGGTCCAAAGCTGCCAGCCGAGGTACGCGAGGCCGAGGCCGATGGCGCCAAGGATGATCGTGCCAATCGAGGGCAACGCGAACTGCCCACCCGCCGACTGAGCGGCACAGTCGCCGATCGCAGCACCGGCCAACAGGATCGCTCCGGGTACTAAGAGGACCGCGCCCAGAATCTTCTGCGGAACCCGTCGCCCCGGCTCCCCTCTCCGATCGACGGGTGGCTTCTCCGGATCGAGGGGTGGCAAAGATGGACGGTCGGGGTCGGGTTCCCTCCACAAGGGCTGCTGGTCATCCTCTGGCGACACGGGCCGACCCTAGCCGATGAACGGGCCTTCGTTGTGTTGGTCCGCGTGCTTCAGCGCCTGGTAGAGCTGGTCGGCCACGAGGAGCACGTCGACGGCCCTCATGGGCTCACCGGCTTCGACCGTCTCGGGCGTTATCAACCCGCGGGTCACGTCGATGACAGGATCGCCGCCCGGAAGGAGCCTGCTGGCCTCGTTCAAAACGACGTCGAGGACCGGAAGCGCGATCCCCTGGACCTCTTGCTCCGGGTCCTTGTCGACGATCTTCTGCAGGTGATTCCGAAGCGATAGCACGCGATGCTTGGCGTCTGTGAGTTCCACACCGGCCCCTCTTTCGTCGTCCGGGGACGATGCTACGCGGTTGGGCGTTCGCCGAGCGCGTCGCGTGCGGGG
>JANMPG010000136.1:0-2136 GCA_031369745.1 Actinomycetes bacterium | reverse complement strand
GTGAAACGAAAGCCAAAGCGGCCGGGTTATTGCCCGCCGTCGCCCCGAACACGGAGGTCCGCTCATGATATTGGTCGTCGACCACTACGACTCGTTCACCTACAACCTGGTGCAGCTGATCGAAAGCCTCGGCCGAGCAACGACCGTCGTGAAGTCGGACGAGAGGCCCGCCGAGGAGCTGATCGCGATGAAGCCCGACGCGGTCGTGTTGTCCCCCGGACCGGGGCACCCGCGCGACGCCGGCTGCTTCACGGCGCTGCTCGAACAGTTGTCCGCGGCCACGCCCGTGCTCGGGGTGTGCCTCGGGCACCAGGCGCTGGGCTTGCAGGCCGGCGGCACTGTCGAGCGTACGGCGCCGATGCACGGCAAAGCCTCGTTCGTCTTCCACGAGGGGCGAGGCATCCTGGAGGGCGTGAGCGTGCCGTTCGAAGCCGGGCGGTACCACTCCTTGGTGGTCGAGCGCGACGACCTGCCGGCCGAACTGGAGCTCACCGCCTGGACCGAGGATGGGTTGGTGATGGGCACGCAACACCGCGAGTTGCCCCGGTTCGGCGTGCAGTTTCATCCCGAGAGCATCCTCACGCCCGAAGGGCCGCGCATCGTCGAGAACTTCTTGACGTTGGCGAGGTAGGGCGGCGGCTAGGGGGCGGGGCAGCCCGGGCCGTATGCGAAGGCTCCGCTGTTCAGGGCAACGCGGCACGCCCGCTCGTCCACCGCCACGAACGCCTTGGCCGGGATCTTCTTGAGCTGGTCGACGAACGCATAGGTCCAGCGGTCATCGACGGTGCCCTGGAAGTACCAGTCGCTGCCGTTGTCGGCGACGATCATGCCGTAGTGCTTGAGCGCGCGGATCACGACGCGCGCCTTCGCACGAAACGAGCTCGCGTCGAAGCCAGCCTTCAAGCGGAACCGTGCGCCCATGGGCGGGCAACGGCGATCGTTCACGCCGGCTTCATGGCGGGCCGGCCAGACGTAGGCGTTGGTGGTGCAGTCGGCCGTGACGCGGATCGCGTGGTCCACGACTCCGGCCGCCACTTCGTCGTAGCGCAGCAGTCCCGGGAAGATCGGTAGGCCGGCGGCGTCGGCGCTCGTCCACCCGGCGGGACGCAACGCGTTGGAGGTCAGATCGAAGATCGCACCGGATCCCGCCTTCGGGTTCCCGCCGTTCCACTGCGCCGCATACAGCTCATACAGCATGCACGTCGAGCGGTCGATCATGATCGCGTGTCGGTCCGAGCCACCCTCGATCGAGATGTCGGGTCCGAAAGGGTAGGGACCCTTGTCGCTTTCGCTCGCATGCGTGAAATGGATGCTGACATCGCCGTGCGCCGCGCCGACGACGTCACCGGGGATGCCGTAGGAAGGAGGACCGAAGTCGGGGTGCAGCTTCGTCGTCCTCGCGTGCATCGACATCTTCCACACGTCGGACTTCGGGTGGATCGGCAGCTTCGACACGGCCATGTGCCATACGTTGTTCGCCGGCAAGACCGTGCAGCCCGTCCCGGGCACCTGCCCGGCCTCGCCGGGAGCCACCGACACCGTCACAAGCACGACGCATGCCGCGAAGACCGCGATCGATCGGATCCCCCGCATCTTGCGAGTCATCGGCTCCGAGGGCCGCTACGGTTGAGCCCGACATGGCCCACTCCCCGAGCGAGCGAAGCGGATCTCTCCAGTTGCCTTCCACCGCAGCGCTGGGCGGGCTCGTGGCGATCCACGTGGCGGTGTTGTTGGTGATCTTGCTTCGAGTGGGATCGCTCGCCCCCGCCGATGTAGACGTTGCGCGCGCGAACCGCATCGCCAACTCCCCCGCCGTCGCCTACCGGAACTTCCCGGTGGAATACATGCCGTTGCAGACGGCGTACGACCAGCTGCTCGCGGGGGGAACGGTGGCCGCAGCGGCGGCGCGGATCGCCGTGATCGCGTTCCTGGCCGATATGGCGGCCGCCGTCGCCATGGCATGGGGGTGGGGGCGTCGGCAGGCTGCGACCTACCTGCTGCTCGGCCTGCCGCTGCTGTCCTTCATCTACCTGCGTTTCGACCTGATTGCAGTGGCGCTCGCGGTGTGGTCGCTTGCACTGCTGCGTCGACGTCACGAGGAACTGGGCGGGGCTGCGCTCGGTGTGGCGGTGATGG
>JANMPG010000130.1:0-3528 GCA_031369745.1 Actinomycetes bacterium | reverse complement strand
GGTCTGGGGGGAGGGCGGGTCGAAAGTTCAGGCGCAAGGAGCCCTTGTCACCCCGGTTCCCCCCGCTTTCTATCCCCGTCACGTCTGGGGCTGGGAGTGCCGAAGGGATTTTCTCTCGGAGAGGCCGTTTCTGATGGCGGGCCAGGGGCCCCCGCCGAAGAAGGGCGCGATCCGCCGGCAAGGACGGCGCGGGCCGATCCGCCGTGCTGAGGTTGTCGAGTTGCCGGTGGCAACGCCCGACCCGCCTGCGCCGCGCTCGACGTGGCTCGCGCCGATCCGGCGCGACTGGGAAGCCTTCTGGGGCGGCAAGCTCGCGCCGCTGCTGACCGATGACGATGTGCCGGCGCTGCGGCGGCTGTACGACCTCCGCGACGAGCGAGATCGGATCCGACGCGTCGCCCGGGGACAATACCTCGTGGCCGGCTCGAAGGGTCAGCACGCGCTGAACCCGCTGCTACGGCAGGCGCAGGCCCTCGACGCGGAGATCCGCATGCTCGAGGACCGCTTCGGGTTGAACCCCATGGCTCGACTGCGTCTTGGGATCTCGCTCGGGCAGGCGACACGGACGTTGGAGGATCTGTGGGAGTCCTTCGACTCGATGCCCGCCCACGACGCCCCCGATCCGCGCCTGCACGTCGTGATGGATTCCGATCCAGCGAAGGGGAAGGACGAGCCCGATGCGTGAGCGTGTCCGACCCCCGTGCTGCCGTCGCGCCTGCAGGGACGGAGATCTCCGATACGTCCTGCTGGTCCCATCACGCTCCACCGGGGACACGGCCGCAGGCACGACGAGCGCGAGTGAACGGGGACCGGTCACCACCGTCATCCTGGAACCGGGCGAAGAAGTCTCTCCGCGGTCCGCCCCCCTGAGGGGCGACTTCCCAAAGGCTCCACAGCCCTGGGACCTCCCCCGCGACCGCTGGAGTCGCTTCGCCCGGCACCATCTCGGGCATCCGCCTCAGAATCTCGGCGCCGGCGATCCCAGAACTGTTCTTCCGTTGAAGCGGCTGAATAGTCAGGGACGTCTTTCGGCCGTCGTCTTGCGGCTGCCCTCCTTGACCAGCGGACTTCATGGCACCGTTTCCGCGCTACTTCGGATACTCCACGTTCAAGGAAGCTCTTATCAACTCTTGGAGTCCATCTCCCGCTGGCAGGAGAGCCTGCCCATCGGGTCCCGGCGAGATGCGGATGAATCTTCCCTGAGCGATCCAGGTCAGGCCCTCTTCGTCACCGTAGATGTCGATGCCGTCCGCGGTCGCGAACACGCCCCAACCTTGAGGCGGCAAGTCGCGATTCAATCCCTCCACCCAGATGAAGAAGCTCGAGCGGCCGTCCTGCGCATACAGCGTCATTTCGCCCGAATCATCAACCAGCGCAAAGCGCGTCTCAGAGAGAATTTCTGCAAGCCAGACGTTATCAGGACAGTCGAGGTCATTGGCAAGGCTGAATTGATCGCACACACCGTCCGGCTGCATCGACGGTTTGAACGGCCCAACGACGATGCTTTCGAGTATCGCGTTCACCTCGGCCTGGGTTTCGACGGATGGTTCCTCATCAGCGAACTCGATCCAGAGCTCTATGTAGCGACCGTTCGCGGTGAATAGCCTCCTCGCGAAGGAATGGCTCTTGGGGATGTCGCCCCTCACGGGAGGTAGGGAACCGCCTTCCACGATTGCGTCTTCGTGATCGAATGCACGAGCGAAATCGGCCGTCTCTAGCGGCTGGTTGGGTACCCCTTCCGAGAATCCATCGCAGGGTGGACAGGCGGCCGTGTGCTCCTCGAGGGAGACCAAAACATCTCCCGGCGCCATGGAAGTTCGTGCGTTGCTCCCGAGAGCGTCATCCGTCGGCGGGAGGGGGAATGTCGCCGCCCGAAGGGTGGGTCGCGAATGATCCTCCAGGGCATAGATCCTGCTGCTCCACTCCGATGGGATGGAGAACTCGACTCCACTAGCCGAGACGGTCGCAAGGTCCGGCTCTGTGCTGGAGTTCGGGGTCGTGTCGGACCTTGCTGATGGCTCTCCGTTCGACATTCCGCGTAGAGCGGCGAGCGGCAGCGCCAAGCCGATGACCACGACGAGCCCGACAGAGGCGAGCAGCCGCGTCCGGCGTCGCTTCCGCCTGACTTCGCTTCGAACCCGCACGTCTTCCATTCCGCCAGAAGGTGGAGAGGTATCGCAGAGCCGGGCAAGAAGGCGGTCTCCTAGCTGGTCATCCATGCGTGTCGTCCTCCAGACGATCCATGAGCGTTTGACGGGCCCTCCACAAGTGCCTCTTGACCGTCCCCGGTCGACATCCCATCACGCGTCCAACCTCGTCGAGGGGAAGGTCAAGCACGTAATGGAGGGCAATCGCCTCTTGTTGTCGCATCGGCAACGTGCCAACCGCATGCCAGATATCGAGCCGAGCATCGGAGTCGACAGCAGAATTGGGGTCTGATGGTTCATCATCACGTCCAGGGTGTACCGCGGGTAAGGCTCGTCGCCGACGAGCCTTTCTGGCGTTGTTAAGAGCCGTCGTCATGATCCAGCCACCCGCCCTGCTCTTCTCTCTAAGTCGGTCCCAGCGCTCGAGGGCCTTCGCGAAGGCCTCCTGCGTCGCATCTTCCGCGAAATGGCGGTCGCCGCAGAGGGAGAGGACGGTCCCCAGGACTAGGCCCGAGATGTCGTGGTACAGCGCCTCAAAGTCGCCGTAGAGTGCCGGAGAGGCGGCGTCCTCGGATGCCATCGGTGTGTACGTGGTTTCTCCCTGTGTCTTCGCTGAGCGTTCTCGCCTGCGTCTTGCCGCCCGATGCTCGTTCATACGTTGTAAGTCCTGAGACGTTCGTTCGGTTGACCTGAGGACGGACGAAAGTGGCAGCCATCTATGGCGAAGAGCTCGCGAGGAGCATCCCCGCGCCGCACACCGCTGTCGCGCACGCAGGCGCCCACTTCATGACGCCCTCGAGCATGGCGTCCCACCATGCACCGAGCGTGCCTCCTCTGGCGGCATGGGCTCGTACTCGTCGTCAGGCACGTTCTCTCCCTCAGGAATGAGAGGAAGGACCGGTTCGATTGAAGCGAGCGTACCGACCACGAGCTTGACCGCATACCCGTTGCCGGACGGCACTAATACGAGGGTCGGTTGATTGATCCACGCCGCAGCTTCCTCGTGTGAAAGCTCCTCGGCCATGCCCTCATGTCCTCCTAACGGCGTCCCCTTCGGGACCCTACGCTGCCAGGCCGATAAGGCTCCTGTCAGGTTGCCTCAGCCCTGCTGCCACTCTTGCTGCCGGTCGGTGGCCGCCAAGCCCGCACGGTTGAGGATGACCCGGGACGATACCTAGACCCTGACCTGCGGCGATAGGACGAGTCGGGACGAGCCCGGACCCGTCAGGGAGTGCGTGAGGGGACTCAAAATCCCGTGAGCTTCGGCTCGTGCGGGTTCGACCCCCGCTCCCGGCACCGTATCTACTCCGAACGCCGGCTCCGGTCGCCGAATGATCCAGGAAAACGACGAGCCGGAAGAATCATCGCGTGACGCGTGACG
>JANMPG010000112.1:0-6360 GCA_031369745.1 Actinomycetes bacterium | reverse complement strand
GAAGCGCAAGGTGGATCGACCGCAAGATCTCCTCGGGGGGTGTCCCCTTCACGACGAAGCTCATCACTCCAGCGCGAAGCATGTCGAGCACGGTGGATCGGTCTTGATACGCCGAGTAGGCGACGATCGGGAGCCCGGGCTGGAGGGCGCGCATCTCGGTCGCGGCGTGCGCGCCGCCGCCGCCCGGCATCTTGACGTCCAGCAAGGCGACATCGAGGCGCTGCGTCGTTGCCAGCTCGATCGCCTCGGCCGCGTCGGCGGCGACCGCGACCACGTCGAGTTGCGGGTCCGACCCCAAAAGCTCGACCAGGGCGTCGCGAAGGAGCAGCTCGTCTTCGGCGATCAGCACGCGGTAGCGCGGCATGGAACCCTCCCGAGTGATTGTGGGCGACTGGTTGCCCAATCGCAACGCGGAGCCTATCTACCCCGGGCGGAGCCGCTCGCCGTCGATCTCGAGCGGTGTGAGCGCGAGCCCCTGGGTGGCAGGGCCCATCAACACCGACCCGTCGCGCAGATCGAACTCGCTTCCGTGGCATGGACAGATCAAGACCGTGCCGTCCACGACCTCGCCGCCGTCCTTGACGAACGAGCACCGCGCATGGGGACATCGATCTTCGAACATCGCCCAGCCATCTGCGTGGTGCACCACGGCGAAGGCGACGCCGTCGATCGAAGCGCCGAAGATCGCCCCGACGGGCTCGGCGGGATCGACACCCGGCACGACGTGACCCCCCGCCATCACGCGTCCCACACGAGCGGCAACCGGGAGGCCGCCCGATTGGCCCACCCGTGCACGTACGGCTCGCGCGCCGGATCGGGTCGCAGGTTCGGCAGCCGCGCGAACATCTCCTCGATCATCACCTGTGCCAGCGAGCGCGCGACGTAGTGGCCGATACAGAAGTGCACGCTGTACCCGAACGCCATCTGACCGCGCGTGTCGCGATCCACGTCGAACACGTCCGGGTCAAAAAAGTGCGCGGGATCGCGGTTCGCCGAGCCGATCACCATCGACACCTCGGTGCCCGCGGGGAACAGCAGGCCCCCGAGAGCGACATCGGTCGTCGTCGTCTTCTCGGTCATGCCGAACGGCGGCAGCCAGCGCAGCCCTTCCTCGACGACCTTCGCCGACCACGCCGCTGGCTCGGCGGCGACGCGGGCGGTTTGATCGGGGCGGCCGAACAACCCGAGCAGGGCGTTCGCCGCGGCGTGTGCGGGCTCTTGGATACCGCCGACGATCATGAGTCCGACGGTGCCGATCAGCTCCTCGATCGAGCGCGTCTGACCCTCGGGCATGCCGTCGTGCACCATGTGCGACAGCGCGTCGCCTTTTGGGCTCGCGATCAGCACGGGCAGCCGCTCCTGCAGATAGGCGCGAACCTCCTGCTTGACCGCGCGCCCACGCTCGGCAACGTCGGCGTCGCGCCCGAAGTCGACCAGGTAGGCGGCGTAGCCCCGAAACCATCGACCCAGGGTCTCGTCATCGACGTCGACGAAGCCCATGACGTCGCCGATCGCGCGCACGCTGATCGGCTCGAGCAGGTCGGTCGACACGTCGGCAGCGCCGCGCGGCCGGATCGCGTCGACATGTCGGATCGCCGTTTTGCGCAGCATGCGCTCGCGGTACTCGTTCACCGCGCGCGGGCGGAACGGCGGGTTGAGCGAGTTGCGCAGATCCCGGTGTGCCGTGCCGGTCAGGCTCATGACGTTGGGCACGCCGTAGACCTCGCTGAACGGATGTTGGGTCGGCCCGAACACGTCGTCGTTCGTGCCGGCCTCGTTGCACAGATCCCACGTGGTGACCAGGACCCGGCCGACTTCGGGTACGAACGCGATCGGCAGCTCGCCGCGCATCCACTCGTAGGTGGGGTACGGGTCGGTCTCCAGCGTGTCCAGCCCGACGTCGAGGATCACGTCGGTCGCGAGCTTCCCGCCGTTTCGGCGCGTGAGCTGGCTCATGTGCATGATGCTCGTCCGGTCGGTCAGGTCTCGACAATAGCTTCTCGCATGGTGGAAACGTCTTGAACCAAGCGAGAAGGAGGGCATAGATTCACCTCCTCGCGATGCCGCGAGATGCACGGTGACATCGAGGGGGCGAGCCATGGGGCACGAACCGATCCCGCACGTTGACCCGGCGTTGATACGAGGGCTTACCGAGCCCAGGTACTCCCGACGCCGATTCCTGCAGAACGCCGGCATGGCGGTCGGAGGGCTGAGCCTCGCCTCGATCCTGGCGGCGTGCGGCACCAAGGGGATCGAAACGGCGAGCAACGGCAGCGGCGGGCCCAACGCCGGGCTCGGCACGCCCGAGTGGTGGGGTCAGCAGCAGCTGCACGATGAGCTGCGGTTCGCCAACTGGGCCTACTACATCGACACCGCGCACGGCGAGCACCCCTCGCTCGTGCAGTTCACCCAGGACACCGGGATCGAGGTGAACTACTCCGAGGCCGTGAACGACAACATCTCGTTCTTCTCCAAGATCCGGCCCGACCTGCAACAGGGCAATGACATCGGCTACGACCTCATCGTGAGCACGGACAACGACCCGCCCATCTCACAGATGGTGAAGCTCGGCTGGGGGATCCCCCTCGATCAATCGAGGATGACGAACTACTACGCGCACTCGAGCAAGCAGATCCGCGATCCGTCGTTCGATCCGGGCAACGCCTTCACGATGGGCTGGCAGTCGGGCTACACGTGCATGGCGTACAACTCGAAGTACATCCAAGAGCCGATCACCAGCCTCCAGTCGCTCTTTGACCCGAAGTACGCGGGCAAGATCGGCATGATGGGGATCGCTTCGGAGATCGGCAGCATCGGTTTGCTCGCGATCGGCAAGGATCCCGTGACCGCGACCCCCGATGACTGGCAGCTGGCGGCCGACAAGCTGGCGGCGCAGAGGCCGATGGTCCGCAGCTATTACGACGCGTCGTACCTGCGCGCGCTCAAGAACGAGGACATCTGGATCACGATGGCGTGGTCGGGCGACATCTTCTATGCCGCCACCTACCAGGGGTACGACACGCTCCAGGTCGTCATGCCCGAGGAGGGCGTGATGTTTTGGACCGACTACATGATGATCCCGTATACGGCGAAGAACCCGCTGGACGCGATGACCTATATGGACTCGGTCTTCGACCCGCAGGTCGCCGCACAGATCGCCGACTACGTCGGCTACGTCTGCCCGGTGCCGGAGGCCCAGGAGATCATCCGCACCGAGCTGGATGATCCCGTCGTCGCGGATAGCCCGACGGTCTTCCCGACGCCTGCGATCGAGGCGATCACGCACCACTACCCGTCGTGGTCGGACCCGGCGGTCGTCACCGGCTGGAACGAGACCTTCGTACCGATCTTCGAGGGGTAGATGGCCGGCGCGGGGCCCGCGTCGCTCCCACCGACGGCTCCCGCGCCGGTGCGCCGCGCCCGCCGCGGAAAGAAGATCGCGCCGTACCTCCTCGGCATGCCGGCCGGCCTGTGGCTGGTGATCTTCTTCCTCGTGCCGCTGGTCACGATGCTGTCGCTGTCGCTGCAGACGTGCGACCCGCTCACGCTCGCGTGCACGCTCACCTGGCGTTGGGGCAGGTTCGGCGATGTCTTTTCCGCACACACGACCCAGTTCGCTCGCTCGTTCACCTACGCGGGGGCGGCGACCGTGGTGGACCTCGTCGTCAGCTTTCCCCTCGTGTACTGGATCGCGTTCCGCGCGCGTCGCAAATCCGTGTTCTTGATGTTGCTGCTGGTGCCGTTCTTCGTGTCGTACGTGATCCGCACGATCTTGTGGCAGTTCCTACTGTCGGACAACGGTATCCTGCTCGGTTCGCTGAAGGCGGCCCACCTCCTGCCCGAACGGTTCCACGTGCTGGATACGGGCTTCGCCGTGGTGGCGGGGCTTGCCTACAGCTATTTCCCGTTCGCGGCCCTGCCGATGTACGTCGCGCTGGAACGGATCGATCGAGGTGTCATCGAGGCGGCCTTCGACCTGTACGCGCACCGACCGACGATGCTGCGGCGCGTCGTGCTGCCGCTCGCGCTGCCGGGGATCTTCGCCGCCGTCTTGCTGACGTTCGTGCCCGCCTCCGGCGACTACGTGAACGCGACCCTGCTCGGCGGAACGGGCAGCACCATGATCGGCAACGTGATCCAAAACGAGTTCCTCGTGTTCAGCGATTACCCCAGCGCCTCGGCGCTGTCCGCGATCTTGATGGGAATCATGCTGGTCGGCAACTTCGTGTAAGAGCGGACGCTCGGCGCCCGCTCGATCCAGGACTACGTATGAGAGACCTGCTCGCCGGCGAGATACCACCAACGCGCGTGCGTCGCCGCCGACGGCGCCTCGGGCTGCCGATCTACGTGGGTCTCGTGATCGCCTATCTGCTGGTGCCGATCGCCGTGATGATCCTGTACAGCTTCAACGGGTCGAACGCGCACCTGCCGACGGTCACGTTCAAGCTGCAAGGGTTCACGACGCAGTGGTACCGGACGTGGAACAAGGTGCCGGGCCTCACGCCGGCCTTCTACCTGTCGCTTCGCCTCGCGGTTTCGAGTGCGCTGACGGCGGCGGTGTTGGGGACCCTCCTTGCGCTCGCGCTCGTGCGGTACCGCTTCCGCGGCAAGGGGCTGACCGAGCAGATCTTGTTCATGAACATCGCCGCACCCGAGATCGTGCTCGGGGCGGCGCTGCTCGGGTTCTTCATCACGCTGAACCTGCCGAAGGGATTCTGGACGCTGTTCATCGCGCACGTGATGTTCAGCATCGCCTACGTCACGGTGACCGTGCGGGCGCGATTGATCGGGTTCGATCGCGCGATCGAGGAGGCCGCCCAGGATCTCGGTGCGACGCCGTGGGTCACGTTCCGCAAGGTCACGCTCCCGCTGATCTTTCCCGCGGTATTGGCCGGCGCGTTGCTGGCGTTCGCATTGTCGATCGATGACTTCGTGACCTCGAACTTCGTGTCGGGGACGACCGCCACGTTCCCGTTGTGGGTCTGGGGCGCCGTCAAGGTCGGGATCCCGCCACAGGTGTTCGTGCTCGGAACGATGATCTTCTTCGTGGGGATCGGGTTCGCGGTGGCGAACCTCATCCTGCGATCACGCAAGGATCGCGCGGCCAAGGCTCCCGTCCGCTGAGTCCCACAAGAGTCCTCGGCCGGTATCATCACACCGCCGCCGGAGTAGCTCAGTCGGCAGAGTGCCTCCATGGTAAGGAGGAGGTCAGGGGTTCGATTCCCCTCTCCGGCTCTACGGCGCGTTCGCGCCGTCGCGCGCCGCGAGATAGCGGCGGTTGAACATCGCGATCCACTTCTCCTGACGCGGATACATGCCCGCCGTGTAGAAGCGCGATCGCACGCCGAGCTGCACCCGCTCGCACACGTCCCAGTCCTGTTGCGCCACCAGGTCGCGGAACGCCACGAACTCCCCGGGATCGAACCCAGCAGCCTCGGCGGTCTCGCGCGCGAACAGGAACTCGCTCACGACGCGGGTGGTTGCGGGCCCGGTGGGTTCGAGCCGTACCGCGTTCACCATGTCCGAGTGGTAGTTCACGATCAGGTTGGGGAACACGTAGACGCCGTAGAAGGTGTGGACGTCGGTCTCGTCCAGGCCCGGCAGCGGCGGCAGGGTCGAAACGCCGGTCGCGGTGAATGTCGTGAAGTCTTCGCCCATCGAGTTGCCCAGCAGTTGGCCGTTCTCCTCGACCTCGCCGGAGCGATACAGCGGCACGATCTTCACCAGCTCGGGGTGCACGGTCGGGCAGTGCAGGCACTCGTGGTAGTTCTCCACGACGACCTTCCAGTTCGCCGCCACGTCGTATTCCCGGTGCGCGCCGACGACGAGGTCACCCAACCGGTACCGCGCGAGTTTGAACAGCGAGTCCTCGGCATCCTCCAGCTGTGTGCGAAGCGTCGGCGCCGACGCGTCGAGGGTGACGAACAGGAAGCCATCGAAGGTCTCCAGCCGCACCGACCACAAACGGATCTGGTCGCGGTCGATCCCGTCGTCGGCCCCGACGTTGGGGCTGCCGCGGAGTTGACCGTCGAGCCCGTAGGTCCACGCGTGGTACGGGCACGTGATCGCCCGAACGGTTCCGGCGCCGTCAAGCAGCCGGGTGCCGCGGTGCCGACAGGTGTTCGCGAACGCGCGCACCTGATCGTCCATGCCGCGCACGACGAGCAGCGGCTCGCCCGCAACCTCCGCAGTCAGATAGTCGCCCGGCGCGGCGATGTCGGCTTCCCGCCCGATGCACACCCACGATCGCGCGAAGATGCGCTCCTGTTCGAGGTCGTACACACCTGGCGCGTGGTAGTCGGGCCCGGGGAGCGTTGCCCAGGGCCACGGACCGAGATCGTCGTTCATCGTCCCCTCCTC
>JANMPG010000037.1:0-3824 GCA_031369745.1 Actinomycetes bacterium | reverse complement strand
CCGGTCTTGTGGCGGCCCTCCAGCACCACGGTTCGTGCGCCCTCGCGGGCGAAGTACGCGCCGCTGGTGAGGCCGTTGTGGCCGCCACCGATGATGATCGCGTCGTAGACGTTGGAAGCCATGCCGCGGGATCCTTCCGTTCGGATGAGGCCCGTATCATGGACCCTGACTGAACGACCAGTCAACTCTCCCGTTCGGGCGATCCAAGGGTTGACGTCGCAGGTCAAACGGGTACAGTGCCTTGAACGGCGGGTCAACCCGACCCGGTTTGGCTCGCTTGGTTTGCGGGATATTCAGGAGAACGCATGACCACGAAGACGCGCCAAAAGCCCCAGCGCGATCGCCACCAGGAGATCCTGGAGGCGGCGTCGAGGGTGATCACCGATCGCGGTCTGGCCGAAACGCGTATCCAGGACATCGCCGAAGTCTGCGGTGTGTCGCCGGGCCTGATCCTCTACTACTTCGAGTCCAAGGACCGGCTGCTCGCCGAGGCCCTCACCTTCGCCAACGACCAGTTCTATCTGCGGACGGCGCGGGAGCTGCGAAAGATGCCCTCGGCCAAGGATCGGCTGTCTCGCGTGATCGAGCTGTCGGTGCCGGGATTGCTGCCGGAGTACGACCTGCTCGACGAGTGGGCGCTGTGGCTCGAGATCTGGGTACGCGCGCTGCGCGACCCCGAGATGGCGAAGGAACGCGAGATGCTCGACCGCCGCTGGGTGCAATCGATCGCCGAGGTGATCCGCTACGGACGCCAGACAGGCGAGTTCCCCACCGACGCCCCCGACGCCGACGACCTGGCGATGCAGTTCGGCGCGATGATGGACGGCCTCGCGATCCAGGTCATGCTCAACGACACCGTGATGACCCCGCAGCGGATGTTCGACATCTGCACCGACGTGGCCCGGCGGTTGATCGGTTCGACGAGCGACTAGGAACTACGGGCGGCGTTGGCCGGGCATGTCTCGCAGCCTGGCGCCCGTCGGGTCGTAGAACGGTTCGCGGCTGAGGGTGGCGCGCACCTTCGTGTTGCGAACCTCAACTGAAACGGGAAGGTCGGCGGCGAGGTCGCCGTGGACCCACGCCAAGCCGACGGCTGCGCGTAAGTGGTGGCCGTACGCACCGCTTGTGATGTGGCCGATCCGTTCCTTGCCCAGCACGACGGGCTCGCCGTGCCACAGCATCGGCGCGGGATCCTCGAGCTTCACGCTCACCAGTTCACGCTCGCGACTGGCGTCCTTCAAGGGCGCGAGCGCGCGGCTCCCGACGAACTCGCCCTTGTCGAGCCGCACCGCGAACCCGAGCCCAACGGCATACGGATCGTCGAGCACGCCGATGTCGTGACCCCACGACCGGAACCCACGTTCCAACCGCAGCGCGTCGAACGCGAAGGCGCCCGCGTTGCGCAGCTCGTGGCCAGCTCCCGCTGCCACGATCTTGTCGTAGACGTCGGCGGCGAAGTCCGTCGGCACCAACAGCTCCCACCCCAGTTCGCCCGTGAACGAAACACGCAACGCGATGGCCTTGGCCCACCCCAGATCGATCTCGCGTGAGGACAGGAACGGGAACGCGTCGTTCGACAGGTCTTGATCGGTCAGCTCCGAAAGCACCGCACGGCTGTTCGGACCTGCGAGGTGCAGCGTCGCGTAACCGCTCGTCACGTCGACCACGGTCGCGCCGGACGGCAGCCCGTTGCGCAGCAACATCTCGGTCCGGCGTTGGTACAGGGTTGGTGCGAGCACCAGGAAACGGTCCTCGCCCAGGCGTGTCACCGTCGGGTCCATCTCGATGCCGCCTCGCTCGTTGCAGAGCAGCGTGTACACGACGCGCCCGACCGGCACGTCGACGTTCGACGTGCACAGGCGCTGCAGGCCGGCCACCGCTTCGGGTCCCTGCACGATGAACTTCGCGTACGTCGAAAGGTCGTACAACGCCACGTTCTCGCGGGTGGCTTTCATCTCCTCGCCCACGTGCTGGAACCACGAGGGTCGGTCGAAGTCGTAGATCCACAACGGCTCGGCGGTCGAGTCGGGCTCGAACCAGGCCGCGCGATCCCAGCCAGCCGCTTCGCCCACGGCGGCGCCTGCAGCGCGCAGCTGCGGCAGCAACGGCGAGCGACGCACACCGCGACCTTGCTCGGATTGCCGCGCCGGCCAGTGCATCTCGTACAGCCGCCCGAGCGTTTCCTGTGTCTTGTCGTGCAGCCACGACCGGTTGTTCGCCCAGCTTCCCATCCGTGCGATGTCAACCTCGGTCAGATCCATCGTGGGGTGTCCCTCGACGATCCACTCCGACAGGGCCTTGCCAACCCCGGGGCCGTAGATGATCCCCTGCGAGTTCAGGCCCGCGGCAACGAATAGGTTCTTCACCTCGGGGAATTCACCGATGTGGAAGTTCGCGTCGGGTGTGAAGCTCTCCGGCGCGCGCAGGTAGTGCTTGAAGCCGACGCGGTGCAGCATCGGCAACCGCTCGCGCGCCGCGGCGAGCACCGGCGCGAAGTGCTCCCAGTCCTCGCCGAACTCCACGAACCCGTCGGTGGGGATATCGCCCGGCGACTTCGGTTTGCCCTTGGGCTCGAACGCGCCGACGACCAGCGACCCGCCGTGATGGCGCGCGTAGAAGTAGCCATCGAGATCGCGCAGGATGGGGAGTCGCTCTTCGGCGCCCTCGACGGGCTCGGTCATCACCCACACGTGCTCGGCCGGATACAGCGCGACGGACGTGCCGGCCATCCGCGCGAGCTCCGACGTCCACAGCCCCGCCGCCAGCACGACGGTGTCGGCTTCGATGGTTCCCTTGTCGGTCTCGACGCCGGTGACGGCACCGTTGATCGCCGTGCGGAAACCCGTCACGGTCACACCGAAGGCGAAGACGGCGCCTGCGTCATGCGCGCCCTTGGCGAGCGCGAGCGTCGCGTCGCCGGGGTTCACGGTGGCATCGGTCGGCACGATGATGGCCCCCACGAGGTCGCCGACCTCGGCGATCGGCCACCACTCCTTGACCTGCGCCGGCTCGAGCACGCGGCACTCCACATCGAACTCCCGGTGCATGTCGGCCGCGGCCAACAGTTCCTGCATGCGCCCGGGCGTGCGCGCCACGGTGAGCGACCCCACGCGGCGAAAGCCCGTCTCCACGCCGGTTTCTGCCGGCAACGCTGCGTACAGCGACGCGTTGATGCGCGAGAGCTCGCTCAGCGCGTGCGTGCCGCGCACCTGCGAGACCAGGCCGGCCGCATGCCACGTCGTGCCGCCGGTCAGGCGCGTTCGCTCCAGGACCACCACGTCGGTGATCCCGAGCTTCGTCAGGTGATAGGCGATCGAGGACCCGATCACGCCGCCGCCGACGATCACGACCTGCGCGCGAGGCGGCGGCTCCGAGACAGGCGCAAGGATCGACGAGTCCAGATCGCGGTTCGCCAGGTTCTCCGGGATCGTCATGGCCCCGAAGGATAGCCTGCGCAACTAACCGAGAAGCTCGCGGCCCATCTGCTTGCGGTATCGCTCGTTGAAGTCGTACAGGAACCGGTCCTGCCGAGGATAGACACCGGTGGTGAACGCCCGAGAGCCGACACCGGTCTGCGCGCGCTGACAGATCTCCCAGTCCTGCTTGGAGATCATGTCCCACAGCTCCACGACCGGCTCGGGCTTGAACAGGGCCGGGTCCGCGATCGTCTCGGGCCGGAACAGGTACTCGGACACGACGGTCGTGTGCCCGGGCCCTTTCGGGTACCCGATGTAGTACATGACGCAGTCCGGGTGCAGGTTCAACAACAGGTTCGGGAACTGGTAAGCCCCGTAGTACATCGAGTAGTCCTCGGGCTCCAGGTC
>JANMPG010000268.1:0-1965 GCA_031369745.1 Actinomycetes bacterium | reverse complement strand
GCTCGCCGGCTACCCCGAGCAAGACAACGCGAGCGTCATCGTCCTCAGGCAGGGGGACGTCATCGCCTCCTACGGCTTCGTTCGGTTTTCGGACGGTCCATGGAGCATCGCGGGTGGCACGGTGTGTTCGGGCACCGGGCTCACGCTGTTTGGCGAGGGCTCCTGACCGTGGAAACCCATGACGTGAAGCGCCGGGTGCTGTCCGTTACCGTGGCGTTGCTCGCCCTGACCCCGTTGATGCGGCCGGCGGCCGCTGCACCGGCCGCGCGTCTCGCGATCGAGCCCCGTCTCACGTGCGCGAACGGAGGTGGCGCTCACCTGGCCCTCACGATCGTGAACGACGGCACTCGCCGTGTGACGATCGACCCCGACCTCCATCTTCGCCTCGAGATCGTCGGACCCCATGGGCGTCGCCCCGGCGTGATCATCTTCCTGTTCCCATCCCCCGGCTGGGACCGGATCCCACCGGGCGGAGAACGCACCTTCCTGATCGATCTCGCCACGCCGTTCGAAGGCGAACCGGGGCTCGAGCTTCGCGGTGCCCGGTTGCTACTCGAGGTCCAGATCTGGCTTCGCGGGGAATCGCGTCCGTGGGAGCGAACGCAGACGTTCCCCGCGTGCGACCGATACTGAGGGCGCCGCGGGAAATACTCGTCCTGCTCTGGCCGGTGTCCTTCGTCCTGCTCAGGCTCGTGTTCCTGGACGCGGTCGGGATCGACACGCCGTCACCGGCCGGACAACGCCAAACTTCCGTGACCACTCGGACAAGGAGCGACAGCAGAGTGAACTCACGGGAACACTGCGGCAATGCATACCAGCGCATCTGGCGAGTGCCCGGGGTGGGAGTCGAACCCACATGCTCTTGCGAGCCGGCGGGTTTAAGCCGCCTCCGTATACCGTTCCGGCACCCGGGCCAGGAGTTGATGCTACCCCGGGTAGGATGCGCGCCATGTCACGCCCGGCGCCTCGCACCATCGTCGCGACGTCCCTGATCGCGATGATCCTCGGCACCGCGTCGAGCGCTGCGGCGCTCGGATTCGGTCCCGCGCGACGAGCGTCTACGCCGTACGCGTGGAACCCGGGCAAGTCGCTGGCGGCGACCGGCACACGGTTGCTGTCTGTGTGGGCCAGCGACTGCCCGCCCCCGAAGTTGAGATGCGCGACCGACGAGGGCCCGCGCATGGGTGTGTTCGTGCGCCGCTCGCCGGCGGACGCTGTTCCCCCGGCATGGGGAACGCCGAGGCGCCTCAGTCCGGGCTCCGTGCAGGCTGAGCGGCCCTCGATCGCCGCGGCGGGCACCATCGTGATCGCGAGTTGGGTGACCCAGACCAGCTACGAGCGATATCGGCCGTCCAAGCCGCGGGTGTTATGGGTGCGCGTCAGCACGAACAGCGGCAAGTCGTGGAGCGCAGCCCGTCGCTTGAGCGGCCGTCACGGGCGCGTGGACTATCCGCGGGTCGCGGCGAGCGGAGGCCGACTCTTCGCGGTGTGGACCTCGTCGGGTTCCGGAGACATCCGGCTGGCGCACAGCGACGATCTGGGCGCTCACTGGTCCACCGCGACGATCGGCACGACCGCCTCGACCCCGCGCGGCAGCGTCGAAGGGTTCGCCGGCTACCCCGACGTCGGCGCGAGCGGGGCCAACGTCGCCGTGGCGTGGATCGCCACCGACAAGGGTAGCCAGCGGTTGCTCACGTCGGCGGTCGGCGGCGACGATCTCGAGGGAGCCACGCCGCTGCAGATCACCGGGCGGAGCCCCAACGACGCACAGCACTACCCGGCCGTGGGCGGCGCCGTCGATCCCCGCGATCCGCGGGTCGCGATCGCGTACTCCACGAGCGAGGGACTCGAGCTGCGCACCTACGACGGAAGCAGCGTGAGCGATCCCTCCACCGTCTTCATGTGGGACGCGACCGTCGGCGGCGTCGTGTACAGCGGCGGCTACGGCCCGGCGGTGCTGCCGCT
>JANMPG010000069.1:0-3225 GCA_031369745.1 Actinomycetes bacterium | reverse complement strand
CTGCGGGATGATGGGCGAGTGATACGCCGTCTCCTCGTCCCGTTCGCGCTCCTGCTCGTGTTCGCGTGCACGTCGCAGCAGACCTTCACGTTGGCCGGCTGTGTGGCGCCCTCACGCGTCGCGTTCGGTGGCGCGCGGGCGACGCTGCACGTCGATATCGCGCGAGATGACGCCTCGCGCGAGCGGGGGCTCATGGGCATCACGTACCTGCCGAACGACCAGGGGATGGCCTTCATGTGGGATGCGCCCATCGAGGGATCATTCTGGATGAAGGACACGCTGATCCCGTTGTCGATCGCGTTCGTCGACGCCGACGGTCGCATCATCACGATCAGCGAGATGACGCCGTGCACCGCCGACCCGTGCGTGACCTACGAGGCATCGGGGCCTTACGTCGTCGCCATCGAAGCGAACGCCGGATGGTTCGACGCGCACGGGATCGGATCCGGAGATCGGGCCCGCGTCACGATCGGCGGATGCGGCTGAGCGGGAGCTATTCCCGCTGGCCGCGGAACTCCAGCGTGTAGTTCCAGCGAACCGGGTCGTCGTGATGCTCGAAGCTCACGAGGGCACCGGCCTCTCCCCCGGGCAACAACACGGGTAGGCCGTGGTGGCTCTGATCGGGCCACAGCTCGTGGCGAACGCCGGCGTCCATGTCGAGCAGCGTCATCGGGTGGTCGGTCGTTCGCTCGAGCGCTTCGCGCCACTCGGGCTCCTCGGTGGGGCGGAAGCGCACGAAGCGCGGCACGCCGTGGGCCAGCACCTCTTGCCCGGGCCGTTTCCAAGCCCTGCCGAAGAAGCGCCACTTCTCGCCGTCCTTGGACGTTTCTACGATCCAACACTCGTGACCGTGTTCATTCACGATAGGTGGGCTCACGCGGCGACCACCGGGCTGAGTGACCTCATGGTTCGACCATACCGAGACTTCTTCCGTTTCGCCACGTCGGTGCA
Organism: Actinomycetes bacterium; assembly: GCA_031369745.1. GTDB lineage: Bacteria > Actinomycetota > UBA4738 > UBA4738 > HRBIN12 > AC-51. The sequence goes on along the minus strand of JANMPG010000069.1, from coordinate 2,274 downwards.
CCCATGCCATGATCGGCGGCGATGGAGGCGTGCATGTTGTGCTCCGCGGAGCGGTTGACCGATCGGCTGCATGAAGATGACGACTGCTGGGTGGCGGACTGCGTCGTGTGCATGACCCCGATGGTGGTGTGGCGGACCCACGGTCTGCCCGATCCCGCGGTCGAGGCCACGCTGCTCGCGCACCTGGAGCGCACGGCGGCCGCCCGCTACGGTGACGAGGGCTACTACATCGACGGCGAGCGCAGGCGCATCCCCGACCACTGGCACGCGCACGCACGGCCGGCCGGCGGCTTCTTCGATCCCCGAAGCGCGCTGTTCGGCGATCCGTGAGCAACCCCGGCGCGGACGCGTGGGATGCGCTCGTGCGCGCCGCGACCCGACGCCGACGTGGTCGCCTGCAGGTTCTCGATGGCGCCGGTCAACGGTCGGCCGCTTCGTTGTGGACCCTCGTCCACGTCCTGTGGGCGCTCGGCGATCTCGAGGCGGTGGGAGTCACCGCGGACGAGTCGAGCGAGTTCGTCAACCATATTGACCGTTACCGATGGGGGGATGGATTCGCAGCGAAACCCAGCACCCGTCGCCGCTACTTCGACGACAACGCGTGGCTCGGGCTGGCGGCACTGCACCTGGGCCGTCGCGACCTCGCGGAGGAAGCCTTCGACTTCGTCAGGACCGGTGAGGATCCGGCGGGCGGGGTCCGATGGGTAGAGGACGCCACGACCCGCAACACGTGCAGCACAGCGTCGGCCGCCTGGCTCGCGCTCGCAGTGGGAGACGATGCGTTCGCCGTGCGCGCGATGGACTGGCTCGACGCGACGCTTCGCACGCCCGAGGGCCTCTATGCGGATCGCGTCGAGAACGGGCACACGGACCCTACGATCTGGAGCTACAACCAGGGTGCGGCGGTCGCCGCATCGCGGCTGCTCGGCCGGCACGACGCGGCCGCACACACAGCGGCCGTCTCGATCGCACACTTCACGGATGACCGCGTCTGGCGCGAGCCGCCGCCGTTCCTCGCGATCTGGTTCCGCGCACTGCTGCAAGAACCAGCGACCCGCGATGAAGCGGTGCGCACCCTCGTTCGCCATACCGATCGACTCCTCGCCGAAGCGCTCGATCGTGCGACCGGACTGTTCACGGCCGGTGGGGTCGGCTCCTACGACGCAAGCGTGACGATCGATCAGGCGGCCACCGTGCAGATGCTCGCGATGCGACCTTAGGTCAGCAAGTAGTCGATCACGTCGGCAGCGGAATATGCATCGCGGTCCGGACCGAGCAATCGACCGAGCTCTTCGAGGTCGTCGCCGGCCGTGACGATCGGCGGCTCTGCGACCCCGTGGCGGCGCTGCCCCAGGCCGATCGTTGCGGTGAGGCCGTTGCAGATGCACTTTCGACCGACGGTGGCGGATGGATCGCCGCCCTTGCGCACGTAATCCTCGATCGGCTCCGCCGGGCATCGATAACCGAGGCGTCCGTCTGCAGCCACGAAGACCTCTCGCAGGTACCCGAGGTCGCACCGGGACTCGCGCGCCGCCACGACCTCGTCGCTGGACAGCGTGCCGTCAAGCGCCACCACCTTGAACGGGAACCCGGTCGGCGATGCGAGCGGGTCGGTGAAGACCGAGACCTGGCCGGCAGCCACATCGGCGAGTACCTGGGCGCGAAGCGTCGGCTCCACGCCCGACTCCTCGCAAAACGCGAAGACCGTGCCCACCTGGATGCCGGCCGCGCCGGACTCCTGGGCGCGCCGCAGCCTCTCGGGCGTCGCCTGCCCGCCCGCGAGCCAGAACGGCAACCCGAGCTCACGAACCTTCTCGAGATCGACTTCGTCCCGCGGTCCGTAGACGGGCTCGCCGTCGACGAGTTCGCCCGCCCCCCGGGGCGGCGCGTTGTGCCCGCCGGCCGTCGGACCCTCGATCACGAACCCATCCACGCCGGGAGTCTTTCGAGCCAGGCTGATCGCCAGCGCCGTGGAGGCGATGATCGCGAGGAACATCGGCCGCGCCAGCCAAGCGCCCGGCGCAGGCACGACGCTTCGTGGATCGAACCGGAGGGTGACGCCGTCGCCGTCGACGACGTGCAACAACAGCGCGACGGTTTCGTGCGCCGCGAGCCCGTCGAGCAGTCGGGGGATCTCGCGCGGGATCCCAGCGCCAACCAACACGACGTCGACACCCGCCAGCATGGCTCCGTACAGCGTGGGTGGCGTCGGCAATTGGATCTTCTCGAGGAAGTTGATCCCAACGGTCCCCTCGTGTCCCTCCCGCGCCAGCC
>JANMPG010000058.1:0-2104 GCA_031369745.1 Actinomycetes bacterium | reverse complement strand
CAAGCGCCGTCGGTGAACAGATAGCGAGCCGCGAGGCCCTCCTCGCGCCAACCGGTCGCCATGAGCAATTTCCGCGACGCTGCGTTGTCGGGTTGGACGTTGGCCTGGAGCCGGTGGAGCCCCAACCGATCGAACGCATGGTGAGTGACGAGTGGCATCGCACGTCGCATCCACCCGTTCCCGGCGTGGGGAAGGAACGCGTAGTAGCCGAGGTAGGCGTTGAGAAAAACCCCGCGCACGATCTCGGACAGGTTGTACGCGCCGAGGAGCTCGCCGTCGTTGCGGCATACGAGCAGGCCTGACTGTGCGCGACTGCGTGATCGGCGCAGATACGCATCGAAGGCCTCGTCGGTCACTGGGGCGGTCAGCCACGGATGGTGCAGGTCGCGGCTTCGCGCCGCTGCCGCGATGAAGGCGGTCCGATCGCCGACCCGCGGATATCGAAGGTGAATGTCGCCGTCGCGCTCGAGCGCGCGCGGGCTCATCGCGTTGCGGTGTGGCGCGCCTGCGACGTCGCGATGACGACCTCGGCGGCGGCACGGTCTTCGAACCCGTCGGTCTGCACCGCGTGACCCTCCAGATCCTTGTACACCTGGAAGAAGTGCTCGATCTCGTCGAGCAGCGGCTGCGGGATGCCGGTGAGGTCGTTCACGTGCGACCACATCGGGTCGCGCAGCGGCACGCAGAGCACCTTCTCGTCCTCGCCCTTCTCGTCGGTCATGCGGAACAGCCCGATCGGGCGCACGCGGATGTGGCACCCCGGGAACGTGGACTCACCCACGAACACGAGGGCGTCGAGCGGGTCGCCGTCGCCCCCGAGCGTGTCTTGGATGAAGCCGTAGTCGGCGGGGTATTGCATCGAGGTGAACAGCATCCGATCCAAGAAGACCTCACCGGTGTCGTGATCCATCTCATACTTATTGCGCGACCCCTTCGGGATCTCGACGACGACGGTGAGCACGCCCGCTTCCATGCGTCGAGTCTAGCCCGCGCGCGCCAACCGGCCCTGCGGCGTCGCGGCGGTCGAAGGCCGGGGTAGCATGAGCCGACATGGCCGGCACCATCGGGGTGGGTTCCGCGCTTCGTCGTGCCCGCGAGATCCGGGGGATCACGGTCGACGAAGCTGCCCGTGATACGAAGCTGCGCGCGGAGCAGCTGCGTGCCCTCGAGGCGGAGTCCTTCGACGACCTCGGGGACCCCGTGTACGCGCGCGCGATGCTTCGTACCTACGCCCAGTACCTGGGGCTGAAGCCCGAACGTGTGCTGTCGGTGTACGCCAAGCACGCAGATGCGGTCGCGCCGCCCACGCCACCGGGCAAGCTCGGGCGCGTCGAGCGCGGATTGGCCGCGAGCCGCATCCGCGACAATCAGAAGTTCCTGCTCGTTGCGGCGGCGGTCGTCTTGATCGCGTTGATCGCCGTGGGCTTGGTGTCGCGCGGCGGCGCCCCCGAGGCCGGCACGATCGCCACGCCGAGCGCCACGACGGCGGTCTCGAGCGCTGCGGTGCCGACCGGCGTCGCGATGAAGGTCACGGCGATCGATCCCGTAGAAGTCACCGTCGTCATCGACGGCGCCGCGCAAGAGCCGACGACGCTTCGCCCGGGGGAGTCGATCTCGCTGATGGCAGCCGAGGAGCTCCAGGTGTCGGCGACCGACGGCGGCGCCATCGAGATCAGCGTCAACGGTCGCACCGCGCATGTGCCGGGTCGCTCGGGCGAGCCCTGGTCCGCGACCTACGCACCGTCTGCGAAGGTGGGTAGCGGATGAGCGAGCGCCCACCCCGACACGACCCGTTCGGATTCGGCTGGCCAAACGTTGTCTCGGTCGTGCGCATCGCCTTGATCCCGCTGATCCTTTGGCTCGTCGTTCGCGACACCACCCTGGCTCGGTGGCTCGCCGTGGCGATCTTCACGGTCGGGGCTGCGAGCGACTTCCTCGACGGGTACCTGGCGCGTCGCCACCGGATGGTGACCGCGACGGGCGCTTGGCTGGATCCGCTGTCGGACAAGCTGTTCGTCGCGGTGCCGGCGGTGGTGCTGTCCATTGGCGGCGAGTTCCCCTGGTGGGCGAGCATCGTGATCGTGGGGCGGGAGGTCGCGGTCAC
>JANMPG010000040.1:0-12780 GCA_031369745.1 Actinomycetes bacterium | reverse complement strand
GCGTTCGAGCTCGGTGACATCACGCACCTGTCCTCGATCATGGCCAACGTCAAGCGGATCGATGGCGTTTATGACTCGTATCGGGTGGTTCCCTCCTAGTGCGGGTCGTGCTCCAGCGTGTCATGCGCTCCGCGGTGTCCGTCGACGGGGTGGACGTATCCTCGATCGGCCTCGGGTATCTGCTGCTCGTTGGGGTCGGACATGCCGATGCCGAGGCCGAGGCCGAGCAGCTCGCCACCAAGATCGTCGGCCTGCGCCTCTTCCGTGATGCCGAGGGCAAGACCAATCTGGATCTGGCTGCCGTCGGTGGTGCAGTGCTGGTCGTGTCGCAGTTCACGCTGTACGCAGACACGCGAAAGGGCCGACGCCCGTCGTTCATCGGCGCGGCCGAGCCCGCGCGAGCGGCCGAGCTGGTGGAGCACTTCGCTCGGTCGCTGGAAGCGCACGGCGTGCGGGTCGGCCGGGGCGTGTTCGGCGCAGAGATGGCGGTCGCGCTGACCAACGATGGCCCATTCACGATCGTGTTCGACACGGAGTCGGTAGCATGACCCTCGCATGTACCTGGACGTCTTCGATCGCAATCCATATGGCACCAACTGCTGGTTCTTCGCCGCTGACGGCTCCGACGAAGCCGTCGTGGTCGACCCGGGCTTCGACCCAGATGCCTTGCGCGCCATACTCGATGCGGTCGGGAAGCGCCCGGCGGCGGTCCTGCTGACCCACGCCCACTTTGACCACGCCGGGTCTGCCGGGACATTCGCCGGCGACCTGCCCGTCTATGTCCACCCCGATGATGTCTCAGCCTTCACCGACTACCAGGCCTGGGGAGGCATGAGCCCGGTCGATCTCGAGCCGGTCTCGGACCTGCGATCGTTCGTCGACGGCGACGTGCTCGACCTCGCCGGCTGCCAGATCGAGGTACACCACACGCCGGGCCACACACCCGGTTCGTCGACGTTCGTGCTCGCAGACGAGGTGGCGGTGTTCACGGGCGATCTCGTCTTTGCCGGCACGATCGGTCGCTCGGACTTCGCCAACTCCGATCCGGCCGCGATGCGCGCCTCGTTGATCCGCTTCCTGTCGCTCGCCGACGAGCTTCGGGTCCTGCCCGGGCATGGTCCCGAGACCACCGTCGGCCGGGAGCGCGGGTCCAATCCGTACCTGCGCGAGGTGGGCTGATGGAGCTCACGCCCATCCGGGGTACCCAAGATCTCATGCCGCCGGCGGGCGGGCAGATGCAGGCGGTGTATGACCGTGCGGCCGCACTGGCGCGCTCGCACGGCTACCGCTACGTGGAAACGCCGGTGTTCGAATCGACAGAGCTGTTCGCGAGTTCGTCGGGGGCCACCAGCGATGTGGTGTCCAAGGAGATGTACACCTTCGTCGATCGTGGCGATCGCTCGTTGACCCTTCGCCCCGAGGGGACGGCGCCCGTGATGCGCGCATACCTGCACCAGCGGCAGACGTTGGGCGCGCCGTTCAAGGCCTACTACCTGACGCGGATGTACCGCTACAGCCGCCCGCAGGCGGGCCGTTATCGCGAGCACCGACAGTTCGGCGTTGAGGTCTTCGGCACGCCGGCGCCGGCCGCAGATATCGAGGTGATCGCGTTGGGCGACGCGTTCCTTCGCGGACTGGGCCTGCGGCGTTATCGGCTCGAGATCAACTCGATCGGCGACGCGACCTGTCGACCGGCCTATCGCGAGGCGCTGATCGTCTACCTCACCGAGCATCGCAACGAGCTGCGCGACGAGCACAAGGACCGGTTCGCCGACAATCCGCTGCGGGTGCTCGACTGCAAGGACGAGGCATGTTGCGCGGTGGCTGCGGACGCACCCGTCATCGTGGAGCACCTCTGCGGGCCCTGCGTCGCGCACTTCGATGCGGTGATCGGGGGCGTGCGCGCTGCCGGCATGGAGCCGACGATTACCCCGACGCTCGTACGCGGGCTGGATTACTACACCCGTACCGCGTTCGAGTTCGTTTCCGACGCGATGCGTGAAGGCGGCAACGCGCAGCAGTCGACGCTGTTCGGCGGCGGCCGTTACGACGGACTCGCCGAGACCCTCGGCGGGCCGGCGGTGCCCGGCGTCGGCTTCGGCATGGGTCTGGAACGGGTGCTGCTCGCCCTGCACGACGAGGGCGTGCAACCGCCGAGCGAGCCGCCGCTTGACGTCTATGTCGTGGCGATCGGAGACGATGCACGCGCTTCCGGCGTATCGCTGGTCTCGGATCTGCGTGCATCCGGCGTCACCGCCGATCTGCCGTATGAGGACCGCCCACTCAAGGCGCAGCTCAAGATGGCCGACCGCGCATCCGCGCGTTTCGCCGCCATCGTCGGGGAGTACGAGCTTGCGGCCGGTACTGTGACGCTTCGCCGCATGCTCGACGGCACCCAGCGAACGGTTGCCCCCGGCGAGGTCGCGGCGCACGTGCTGACCGACGAAGGACCGACGACATGACCGATCCCTCACCCCTGGCGACGGCGATGCGGTCCCACGCGTGCGGCGAGCTGCGCGGCGAACACGATGCCCAGGAAGTCACCTTGTGCGGATGGGTCGCGCGTCGCCGCGACCACGGGGGCGTGACGTTCATCGACCTGCGCGACCGCGAGGGCTTCGTGCAGGTCGTGTTCCACCCGCAGGAGGCCGCCGAGGCACACGCCACCGCGCAAGACCTGCGCGGGGAGTGGGTCGTGCGGGTGACCGGCGTGGTGCGGATGCGCCCGGCGGGCATGGCGAACCCGTCCTTGGCCACCGGACAGATCGAAGTCGCGGCCGGCGCGCTCGAAGTGCTCGCGCGCGCCGATACGCCGCCGTTCCTGATCGAGGATCGCGTCGAGGCCGACGAGCTGCTGCGCCTGGAGTACCGCTACCTCGACCTCCGCCGTCCCGAGATGACCGCGATGCTTCGCCTTCGCCATCACGTCGCTCGGCTGATGCACGAGCATCTGGACGCGCTCGGCTTCGTCGAGGTCGAAACGCCGTTGCTGGGCCGCGCCACGCCGGAAGGCGCGCGCGACTTCCTGGTGCCGGCGCGGGTTCGGCCCGGCACGTTCTTCGCGCTGCCGCAGTCGCCGCAGCAGCTCAAACAGCTGCTGATGGTCGGCGGACAGGACCGCTACTACCAGATCGTGCGGTGCCTGCGTGACGAAGCCACGCGCGCCGACCGAGGTGTCGAGTTCACGCAGCTCGACATCGAGATGGCCTTCGTGGACGAAGAGGACATCTTCGCGGTGATCGAGCCGCTGTATGCGCGGATCATCGCCGAGACGCAAGGCGTCGAGGTCCCGGTGCCGTTTCGCCGGATGACCTTCGACGAGATGATGGCTCGCTACGGCTCGGACAAGCCCGACCTGCGATACGGCATGGAGCTTGCCGACCTGGTGGATCTGTTCGCTGGGTCGGGCTTCAACGCCTTCGCTTCGGTCGCCGCCGCCGGCGGGGCCATCAAGGCGCTGTCCGCGCCCGGCGGGGCACAGCTCAGTCGCAAGGAGCTCGACAAGCTGGTCGAAGACGCGAAGGGTCGTGGCGCCGCGGGTTTGGTGTGGATCGCGCTCGAGCCCGACGGTAGCCTGCGCTCGCCCGTGGAGAAGTTCCTGTCCGGCGACGAGAAGGCCGGCATCGTGGCCCGAACAGGCGCCGCGCCTGGCGATCTGATCTGCATCGTCGCCGATCGCGTCGATCGGGCCAACGTCGCGCTGGACGGGCTGCGTCGCGACCTGGCCGCTCGCCTCGACCTGATCCCGGAAGGGCTCTGGGAGTTCTGCTGGTACGTCGAGCCGCCGCTGTTCGAGTGGAGCGACGAGGAAGGAAAGTGGGTCTCGAACCATCACCCGTTCACCGCGCCATTGACCGAGAACCTCAACCCGGAAACCGCGAAGGCCCGCGCGTTCGACCTGGTGCTCAACGGCTTCGAGATCGGCGGGGGCTCGATCAGGATCCACCAGCCCCAGGTCCAGCGCGCTGTCTTCGACGCGCTCGCGATCGACCCGGCCGAGCAGCAGGAGAAGTTCGGCCACCTGCTCACCGCCTTGGGGTTCGGCGCGCCGCCGCACGGCGGCGTCGCGATGGGGCTTGACCGGCTGCTGATGCTGCTCGCGGGCAAGGAATCCCTTCGTGACGTGACGGCGTTCCCCAAGGCGCAGTCCGGTGCCGACCCGATGACGGGGGCGCCCGCATACGCCGACCCCACGTTGCTTGCCGAGCTCGGCATCGCGGTCACCGTCCAACCCACCGAGGAGCAAGCATGAGCGTCGAACTGACACCAGCCGACCTCGAGCTGTTGCACGGCGAGAACTTCGCGTGGATCGTGACGCTGGGCGCCGACGGCTCGCCGGCGGCCTCCATCACCTGGATCGATGCGAACGACACGCACGTGCTCGTGAACACGGCCGCCGGGCGGCGCAAGGATCGCAACGTCATCGGGGACCCTCGTGTTGCGATCGCGCTGCAGCGCGACGGCGACGCATACCTGTGGCTTTCGATCGAAGGCGTGGTCGAACGTCGAGAGACCGGGCCGAACGCCGAGGCGCACATCGATGCGCTGTGTCGCCGATATGACCATAAGCCCTGGGCCCCAGTGGATGGCCAGGAGCGGGTCCGGTGGCACGTGCGGCCGACACGGATCATCCGCTACGGCGGCTAGGGCGTTTCGTGTGAGCGACCAGCCGCTCGCAGCCCGGATGCGTCCCCGCACCCCCGGCGAGTTCGTCGGCCAGCGGCACCTCGTCGGGCCCGGACGCGTGCTGCAGAAGTTGCTCGATCGCGGGGAACTCCCGTCCATCGTTCTGTGGGGTCCCGCGGGCACGGGCAAGACGACCCTTGCCACGTTGCTGGCCGATGCGGTGGGTGCCCAGATGACCACGTTGTCGGCCGTGTCCTCGGGTGTGGCGGACGCTCGCAAGGTCATGGACGGCGCCAAAGGGGGCCTGTTCAAAACGGTGCTGTTCGTCGATGAGGTGCACCGGTGGTCCAAGGCACAGCAAGACGTGCTGTTGCCGGCGGTCGAACGGGGCACCGTCACGTTGATCGGAGCCACTACCGAGAACCCCTACTTCTCGCTGAACACACCGCTGTTGTCTCGATGCCTGTTGTTGCGCCTGGAGCCCTTGTCGTCCGAAGACATCCGCGCGGTGATCCATCGGGCGCTCGAAGACGAGGACCGCGGGCTCGGCGCGAAACACCTCACGATCGACGAGGACGCACTCGAGCACCTCGTGATGATCAGCGGCGGCGACGCGAGGATGGCCCTGACCGGACTCGACGCGGCCGCGCTCGCCGCGGAGTCCGACGGCGACGCCTCCATCAGCCTCGCGCTGACGGCCGACGCGGTCCAACGCAAAGCCATCGTGTATGACCGGCAAGGCGACGCGCACTACGACGTCATCAGCGCCTTCATCAAGTCGATCCGCGGCTCCGACCCCGATGCGGCCCTGTTCTGGCTCGCCCGGATGCTCGAGGCCGGCGAGGACCCGCGCTTCATCGTGCGCCGATTGATCGTGCACGCGAGCGAGGACATCGGCCTGGCCGACCCGATGGCGTTGGTGCAGGCCACTGCCGCGGCACACGCCGTCGAGCACGTCGGTCTGCCCGAGGCGCGGCTCAACCTGGCCCAGGCCACGATCTACCTCGCCCGCGCGCCGAAGTCCAATAGCGTGTACACGGCGCTGGCGGCCGCGCAGCAAGACGCACTGGGTGCAGAGCCGGTGCCGGCGCATCTGCGCGATGCCTCCTACGGCGGCGCACGCAAGCTCGGTCATGGCCAGGGCTACATCTACCCACACGATGAAGAGGGGCACTGGGTAGACCAGCCCTACCGCCCCGACGGCTACGAAGATCACCGCTACTTCGTTCCCGCCGATATGGGCGAGGACACGAGCGCGTGGACGCCCGGTGCCGGCCCGGAGCCGGGGTCGAAAGGGGACCCGGCGAACGGGTAGGCTAAGCGGCTCACCCTTCGTAGCCAAGGAGCAGCGAGATGACGGTTCTGGCCCTTACCGGTGGCGACGCAGCCATGATCGGGATCGCGATCGGGTGGGTCGTGCTCGTGCTCGGCCTGCTGTTCGTGCTGTTCCAGACTGTTCGGGTGCTCGAGAGCACGAAGATGACGATCGACGCCATGCGCGAAGAGACGATCCCGCTGCTCCGCGAGGTCAAGACCTCGGTGGAAAAGACGAACCGCGAGATCGATCGGGTCGATGTGCTGCTCGATAACGCGAACACGATCGTTGGCCGTGTGGAGCGCCTGTCGGGCCTGGTCGAGCACGCGGCGTCGAACCCACTGGTCAAGCTGATCAGCGTCGCGACCGGTCTGCGCAAAGGCTTCTCCAAAGCATCCGGCAAGGGCGGCTCGTGATCCGTCGGTTGTTCTGGCTGGCGTTCGGCGTCGGGCTCGGCGCAACGACCGCCATCGTCACCACGCGCTGGACCCGCAAGCAGGTCCGCAAGGCTGCGCCGCAGACGATCGCTCGAGAGGCCAAGGGCGGACTGCTCGACCTGTCGAAGCTCCTTGCGTCCTCGCTCGACGAGGGGCGCCGCGCGATGGATGAGCGCGAGCGGGAGCTCCGCGCGACCTACGGCCTCGACGAAGCGCGCGGCTAGACTCACCGCTCGTGAACGGCCACGAGATCCGAGAGACCTTCCTTCGCTTCTTCGAGGAGCGAGGCCACGCGCGCGTTCGATCCTCTTCGCTCATCGCGCCGGCTGAATCCGGCCTGCTGCTGACCAGCGCGGGCATGAACCAATTCATCCCGTACTTCCTCGGGCAGGCAAAGCCCCCGTACGCACGAGCCGCCAGCGCGCAGAAGGTGATGCGGACCAACGACATCGACAACGTGGGACACGACGCCCGGCATCTCACCTTCTTCGAGATGCTCGGCAACTTCTCCTTCGCAGACTATTTCAAGGCCGATGCGATCCGTTGGGCGCACGAGCTGATCACCCAGGGGTATGGGATCGACCACGATCTGCTGTGGGTCACGGTGTTCGACGACGACGACGAGGCGGCCACGGCGTGGGTCGAGCTCGTGGGACTGTCGCCGGATCGCATCGTGCGCCGCGGTGCGCTCGACGCGGAAGGCGAGCCGGCCAACTACTGGCACACGCACGCCGCGGGCCCGGCGGGTCCGTGCAGCGAGATCTTCGTGGACCGCGGCGCCACGTACGGCGCCGAGGGCGGCCCCGACGCCGACGAAGAACGCTTCATGGAGATCTGGAACCTGGTCTTCATGCAGGATCAGATCGACGCCAACCTACAGATCGTCGCGCCGCTGCCGGGCAAGAACGTCGACACCGGATCCTCGCTCGAGCGTGTCGCCATGGTGCTGCAAGGCGTCGACAACGTGTTCGAAACGGACCTGTTCCGCCCGACGCTCGAAGTTGCGGAGCGCCTGTCCGGGCGGCGCCACGGGGTCGATGCGCGCGACGACGTATCGCTGAAGATCATCGCTGAACACGGACGCGCCACGACCTTCTTGATCGCCGACGGCGTGCTGCCTTCCAACGAGGGCCGCGGGTACGTGCTTCGTCGCATGCTTCGCCGCGCGATCTCGCACGCTCGCCGGCTGCAGGTCACCGGCGAAATGCTGGGTCCGGTGGTCACGTCCGTGATCGAGGGGTTCGGCGACGCCTACCCGGAGCTACGTGAGAACGAGGCGTTCATCAAGCAAGTCGTCGGATCCGAAGAGGAGCGATTCTCCGCGACGCTGCGCCAGGGCATGACCCTGTTCGATGAGGCGGCGACGCGGGCACACGACACACAGGTCAGCGGCGACGACGCCTTCAAGCTGTCCGACACCTTCGGGTTCCCCGTGGAACTCACGATCGAGCTGGCGGCCGACGCGGGCCTCGGGGTCGACGAGGAGCGCTTCGCGACACTGCTCCAAGCGCAGAAGCAGCGAGCGCGCGCGGCGGCGAGGAAGATCGAGATCGGTCTGGACGCCGGCGCGGTGCCACCCACGGACTTCGTCGGCTACGACCGACCAGATGCCGAAGCCGCGATCACCCTGCTGCTGGGCGCGGAGAACGCGCAACTCGAGGCCGCTGAGGAGGGTGAACAGGTTCGTGTGTTCCTGGCTCGCACGCCGTTCTACGCAGAGGGCGGTGGGCAGGTGGGGGACCGTGGGGTGATCCGCACCGACACCGGCACGATCCGCGTCACCGACACCCAGAGGGCCGGCGACCATGCGATCGTGCACGAGGGCGTGGTCGAATCCGGCGAGGTCCGGGCCGATCAAGACGCGATCGCCGAGATCGACCGGCTGTTTCGAGACGGCACCGCACGCGCACACACCTCGACCCACGTGATCCACGCAACGCTTCGCCGGATCCTGGGCGATCATGCGCGCCAGGCAGGTTCCTTGATCGAGCCCGGCCGTCTCCGATTCGACTTCTCGCACCCGAGCGCCGTTGCGATCGACGTGCTCGAAGAAGCCGAACGCGAGTCCAATCGCCACCTCGCCGCAGATGACGCCGTCACGATCTTCGAAACCTCGATGGCCGACGCCCAGGCGATCGGTGCCACGGCCCTGTTCGGCGAGAAGTACGGCGACATCGTTCGCGTCGTCGAGATCGGCGAGTACTCGCGCGAACTGTGTGGTGGCACGCACGTGGCCCGCACCGGCAACGTCGCGGTCATCCGTCTGCTGCGTGAAGGCTCGATCGGCGCGGGCATGCGCCGCATCGAGGCCCTGGTCGGGCCCGATGCGCTTCGCGAGATCAACGTCGAGCGTGCGCTGCTACGTGACCTCGTCGGTGCCCTCGATGCGAAGGATCCTCGTGCGGCGCTGGAACGCGCGCGCAAGGTGGTCGACGAGAACAAGCGGTTGCGAAACGAGCTCGGCAAGCTTCGCGCGGGGGACCGCGACGCCTTGATCGCCGGCCTGAGCGACGGTGCAAACGATGTCGACGGCGTGTGGCTGGTCGCCGCAGAGGTCCCGGATCTCGCTCCCGGCGAGCTGCGCAACCTCGCGATCAAGGTGCGCGATCGACTCCAGGATCGACCGGCCGCGGTGGTCCTCGGCAACGGTGCCGACGGCAAGGCGATGCTCGTTGCGGCGAGCACTGCCGGGGCGATCGAGCGTGGCGCCACGGCCGCCGCGTTGCTACGAGACGCGGCCGGGATCATCGGCGGCGGGGCGGGCGGCAAGGATCAGGTCGCCAACGCCGGTGGGAAGAACGCCGACAAGGTCGGCGACGCCCTGGACTCGATCCCGGCTCGGCTGCGAGCGCTCCTCGCCGAGGCTTGAGCGATGACCGCGTCCGGACGGGTGCTCGGTCTGGACCTCGGCGACGCGCGGATCGGCGTCGCGATCAGCGATCCGGATCGCCGGGTGGCCCTCGCCGTGGGAACCGTGCGGGTCGGCCAGCCGCCCGGCGAGATGCGGGCGATCGCCGATCTCGTGCGCGAGCACGACGCGACCCTGATCGTTCTGGGCGAGCCCCTCTCGATGGACGGATCGCGTGGGACGGCCGCGGTGCACGCCGCCAGTTTCGCCCAGGCGCTGGAGGCCTTCGTCGACGTGGCCGTCGTGCTGCACGACGAGCGCCTGTCCACGGTGGAGGCTGAGCGCAACCTGCGGGCCGCAGGCGTCGATGGGCGTGGGCGGCGCGAGACGGTGGACGCGGCGGCGGCCCAGGTGATCTTGCAAGCCTGGCTCGACGTCGAGGCTGCTCGAGCGGCTCGCGTCCAGGATTAGCAGGTCCACGCGGGTATCCTCCACCTCCGATGCACGACGATCGCCCCTCCTACCTATCGGAAGCCGACACAGGGACCGACCGGCATCGGCGTCGGATCGCGCTCGTTGCGTTCCTCGTCGTGTTCTGCCTCGTGGCGGTGGGCGTCGCCGTGGCGGGGCGTTCGTACCGGCATTGCCAGGAGCCGCCGATCGCCGACGGACGGACGGTCTCCTTCGTGGTGCACGAGGGCGCGACCGGCCAGAGTGTCGTGCGCGATCTCGCCGATCAGGGTCTGATCCGCTGTGGCGGGTTCATGGGAAACCTGTTGTTGCGCGGTACCGGCCAGGCGACCGCGATCTTGGCGGGCACCTACGACGTCTCCGTCGGAGCCTCGCTCGACGAGATCTTGGTGTTGATCACCACGGCGCCCGAAGAGGTGCCGACAGTGCGGGTCACGGTTCCCGAGGGCCTTCGTATCCGATCGACGTTTCCCGGCGAGCGCAGCATCTCGTCCGTGGTCCAGGAGCAAACAGGCGTGCCCGCCGCGCAGTTCGCCAAGCTTGCCGAACGCGGTGCTTTCGAACTACGGTCCTACCTGCCGCCGGGCACGCGCGCCGAGGGCTTCTTGTTCCCCAACACCTACCAGGTGGTCAAGAAGGGGATCGACGCGAAGACCATGATCCGCACGATGCTCGATCAGTTCCGCACTCAGGCAGAGGATCTGGACCTGATCGCCGGCGCGAAGGAACTCGGATTGTCGCCGTACGAACTCGTGACGGTCGCCTCGATGATCGAGCGCGAGGCCCAGGTCGACAGCGACCGGGCACTGATCGCCGGCGTGATCTACAACCGCCTCGCCGTCGGGCAATCGCTCGGTATCGATGCCACCTTGCTCTATCGGGACCCGACGCCGGACGGATCGTTGAGCACCGCGGATCTCGCAACCGACAACCCCTACAACACGAGGATCAACGCCGGCCTGCCGCCCACCCCGATCGCGAGCCCCGGGCGCGCGTCGCTGGAAGCAGCGCTGCATCCCAAGCGGTCCGATTACCTCTATTACGTGTTGTGCCCGCCTGATGGCGACGGCGTCCACCGCTTCGCGGTCACCTACGACGAGCATCTGGCCAACGTTCGGGAATGCCTCGGTGGATGACCGCCACCGCCTGCAGGGCGGCACCCGACTCGCCGGTGTCATGGGTTGGCCGATCGAGCACAGCCTGTCCCCGACGATCCACAACGCGGCCTACGCCGCGCTCGGACTCGACTGGGTGTACGTGGCCCTGCCGGTCCAGCCCGACGCCGTCGCAGCGGCCGTTGCCGGCCTCGCCGCTCTCGGTTTCGCCGGCGCCAACGTCACGATGCCGCACAAGGAAGCGGTCGCCGACGTCGTAGACCGGCGCACCGAGGACGCGGATCGCCTACGGGCCGTGAACACGATCCAGTTCGCCTCCGGCGTCGTCGTCGGGCACAACACCGACGCTCCGGGCTTCGCACGTTTCCTCGAGCGCGACGCAGGGTTCGACGCGACGGATCGCTCTGCGCTGCTGTTCGGCGCCGGCGGCGCGGCCCGCGCGTGCGCGCTGGCGTTGGCGCGCGCGGGCCTCACCCGGCTCGTCGTCGCCTTGCGCGAGCCCGTGCGCTCCGCGGCGCTGATCGCGGCGCTCGAGGGTCTCGATACCCAGATCGAGGTCGTGGGCTTCGACCAAGCGCCCGGCTCCAGCGTCGACCTCATCGTCAACGCCACGCCGCTCGGCATGCACGGCGAGGCGCTGCCGTTGCCCGACATCGGGCCGGCAACCCTCGCGGTCGACCTGCTGTACAGCCCGGTCCTCACGCCGATGCAAGCCGCCGTTCGCACCGCGGGCGGAGTGGCATTCGGCGGGCTCGGCCTCCTCCTGCACCAAGCGGCACTGTCGTTCGAGCTGTGGACCGGGCAACCGGCCCCGCTCGAGGCGATGTCGGCGGCGGCGCTCGCCGCGATCACTGCACGCGCTTGACCTCGGTCGGCGCCCGCACTACCCGCGACAGGTGGTTTTCCCCCGAGCACCTCAAGGGGGTCTCGACCACCGACGATGCTGGGTCTGAGATTCCCGATGGATGAATTTGCCGCGCTCGCGCAGCGCGTCGTCCTCACCATGGACGACGTGCGAGGCTGTTTGGTGCTGTCACGTGACGGCCTGGTCCTCGGCGCCTTCCCGGAGGAACAAGAAGCGGAGCTGAAGCCCGCGTGGTTGCGGTTCGTCCACGTCGGCGAGGCCCGCAAGGGGTTCGTGGAGTTCTCCGATCAGCTGTGGGCGTTCGTGCACCGCGGCCCATACGCGGCGTTCGTCGTCACCGGCACGAGCGTGCGGCCCGGTGTCATGCTCGACCTGCTCGAGCAGGCGGTGATCGCGGCCGAGGAAACGCGCGCCATACAAAAGGAGATCACCCTCAAGGTGCCCGACGCAGCGAGCGCTCCATCGGGGCGGCCGCGCACGTCGCTGCACCCGCCGGCCGATCGCCCGGCAGCCGCGCCGGTCGCCGCCGGTCAAGCGCCGATCGAGGCGACGAACGAGATGCCGAGTTTCGCGGCACCGATCGGAGCGCCCGACGACGAGGGTGCACAAGTCACGACGTGGGCCGGGGCAGATCCCGAGCAGCTGCGACAGATGCAGGCGATGCAGGAACAGATGGCGGCGATGCAGGCGCAGCTCCAGCAGCAAGCTCTGCAGCAGCCGGTCGTCCCGCTGTCCACCACGGCTCCCACATCGCCGGCGACCGCCGCGCCCTTGAGCGGCTACCGCCGGCCCGAAGGCTCGGCACCCGCACCCGCACCCGAACCAGCGCCCGCGTCGGAGCCGAGTGCCCCGCCTCGAGGTGGCGCGGACCTCACCGGCGCGAGCCGGCCCTCGATCGAAGGATCGCCCTACGAGGCCGTGTTGGCCGACGAGCAGCCCGCGTCACCGTTCGGGGCCGAATCCTCTCCGTTCGCGCGACTCGAGGCTGAGCAAGCCGCCGCCGCCGCCGAGCCGACCGCCGCGTCTGGTGCCGGAGCTCCCGAGGAGTCGCCAGCGCCGAGCCCCGCGGACGATGCGGTCGCCTTCCGGCAGGAACCCCAGCG
>JANMPG010000027.1:0-1878 GCA_031369745.1 Actinomycetes bacterium | reverse complement strand
CCCGAGATGAAGCTGAAGAACGACGACCTGCTCCGCGCGGTCGCCGACACGGGCGGGGTGATCGGCATCGAAGCCGCACCCTTCACGACCACGATCGTGGGCACCGAGCATTCACTGGAAACGGTGATGGCGCATGCCGAGTACTGCATCGACGTGATGGGCATCGACCACGTCGCGTTCGGCCCCGACACGCTCTTCGGCGATCACGTGGGGTTGTACGAGCACTACGGCGCCAACCTCAACACCGGCGACGAGCCCGATCACCTGCCGATCGACCACGTCGTCGGCCTGGAGAACCCGAGCGAGTTCCCCAACGTGATCCGCTGGCTCGTGGCCCACGGGTACGACGACGATCAGATCGACAAGCTGGTGGGCGGCAACATCATGCGGGCGCTGCGCGACGTCTGGGTGTGAGGACCCGTTCGAGCGCGGCGAGGACGCCGTCGGTCGTGTGCGGGTTCGCGACCGCATGCACGATGAGCCCGTGCGCACGCGCCTCCTTCGCGGTGACCGGTCCGATGCACACGACCTTCGGGTTGCCCCGCACACCGCCGGCGCCGAGCGCGTTGACGAACCCCCGAACGGTTGAAGCGCTGGTGAACGTGATCGCGTCGACCGCACCGTCGGCCAGCGCGCGACGCGCCGCGGCCGGCAGCGATGCGGGAAACGTGGTCCGGTAGGCGTCGACGCGGGTGGGCTCCCAGCCCTTGGCGGCCAGCGTTGCTTCCAGGCCGTCGGGCGCGATGTCGGCTCGTGCGCACAGCACGCGACCGCCCTCGCGGGGCGCGCGCGGGAATGCACGTGCGAGGGCGTCCACGGTGAACGCCTTGGGCACCAGGTCGGGGTTCTTGCGCGACCAGCGCTTGAGCGCGGCGGCCGTTCCTTCACCGACCGCCGCCGTTCGCGCCCGAAGGTCGCGGGGCGCAGCCAGTCGTTCGTCGAGCATCCGGATCGTCGCGGGCGAGGTCAGCACGATCCATGCGAACTCACCTGCCGCCAGATCTCGAAGCGCGCGGGTGAGTACGGCACTTCGCACGGGTTGGAGTCGGATGGCGGGCGCCACCACGACGTTCGCACCACGTTGGTCAAGTAGGCTGACGAAACGAGAAGCGCGTTCGGCGGGGCGCGTCACCACGATCGTGCGACCCGCGAGCGGGTCGCGAGCCTGCCTGGTCATGACCCGCGGACCGCGTCCAAGATCCGGTCGGCGCCGCCCTCGCGCAGTTGCGCGGCGACCAGGTCGGCGGCGAGCTCGGGTTCGTCGGACTCCGCGGATGCACGCACCACCTGGGACCCATCGGGCATCGCCACGCACGCGGTGAGCCGGATCGTGTCGCCGAGCATCTCTGCGGTCGCGCCGAGCGGCAGGTTGCAGTCGCCCCCGAGCGCGCGCGTCAGCGCGCGCTCGGCAGCAAGCGTTGCGCGTGACACGCGGTGATCCAGCAGCAGCAGCGTCGCGGCCAGCGCTCGGTCATCGGTTCGGCACTGCACCGCCAACGCGCCCTGCCCCGGTGCCGGAACCATCACGTCGGCCTCGAGTGGGATCACATGTGGTGGCGTCAGCCCGAGCCGTTCCAACCCCGCGGCGGCGAGCACAGCGATATCGGCGACACCCTCGGCCGTGACCTTGCGGAGCCTGGTCGTCACGTTGCCGCGCATGTCGACGATCTCGATGCCGGGGAAGGCGGCCCGCAGCTGGGCGGTGCGCCGAAGGGACGACGTACCGAGTCGGGCGCCGGCACGGGGATGCCCGTGCTCGTCGATGAACGCCGGATCGGCGGCGACCAGCACGTCACGCGCATCCGCCCGCTCGGGCACCGCCGCGATGGCGAGGTCGTCGGGATCGTCGGCCGGGAGATCTTTCGCAGAGTGCACGGC
>JANMPG010000262.1:0-1580 GCA_031369745.1 Actinomycetes bacterium | reverse complement strand
GCACCGGGCGCCAGGCGACGTCGATGCCGAGCTTGGCGGCGCCCGACCGGACCGTGATGCCCCCGCCCAGGGCGTAGCCCCGATAGAGATCGTCGCCGGTCCCGAAGCTCGAGGTTTCGTTCCCGCTGGCGGGGTCGATCTCCCCCTGCAGGGTGCCGAACCAGGAGCCGCGCAGCGCCGCGACGTTCTTGTAGTTCCACTCCGCCGCGCCGCAGAAGTTGTCGCCCGAGAAGTTGTTGTTCTGGAACGCCCCCTTGATCTGCAGCGAGTTCGCGCCCATGTGGTAGAGATCGTAGCTTCCGGCGAGCGTGAAGTACGACGGCATCTCGAACGCGGCGGAGGTGGAGGCGAACGTGCGATTGCCGGACGACGGATCCGAATCCGGCGGCGGCAGGTTGGCTTCGAAGTCGGATCCCGAGAACTCCATGCTCGGTCCGAAGTTCTTCATCGCCATCCCGAGCTTGAGCCCGTTCCAGCCGGTCGAGTACTGGAGCCCGAAGTCGAACGCCATTCCCGAGGCATGGGCGCTCGCGATCGACTCGTTCACGTAGTTGACCGTCGCACCGAAGTTCACGCGGTCGGTGAACGCCTTCGCCCACGACACGCCGAGCACGGTGAACGTCGGGTGCAGGATCTCACCCGTGCCGTCCGGCGCCTGCTCGGTCGTCACGACCACGTCGCCCACCGACAGCACCTTGGCGCTGAAGCCCAGCGATCCCACAGCGCCGGCCTTGATGGCCGCCGCCGCGTAGTTGACCTTCATGTCGGCGAAGTACGTGGTGTGGGTGAACAGCGCCTCGGTACCCTCCAGCGTGGCCAGCCCCGCCGGATTCCAGAACGTCGCCTCGGCCCCGGTCACGTCACTGGCCGACGGCGCGCCCAACGCCGTGCCACGCGCACCGACCGGGATCTGCAACTCCACGGCCCCGTTGGTGCCCTTGCGTCCGTCTGAACCGGCCCATGCGCTGCTCACTGCCAGCGCCACGAGGGCCGACAGACCGAGCGCGCGGATCGCGAGACGCCGCATCGCGCGGTCTCCCTTCCTGCTCTTGTGCACGGTCATGGTCTTCTGCCCCCTAGAAGTTGTTGAGCCGTTCTTTTTCCATGAGCACGACGAGGCGGCCGACGCTGTCTCCGCCCGTTGTCCTGACGTGATACACGTACACGCCGCTTCCGACCGGCAGGCCGTTGTCGGTGTGCACGTCCCACTCCAGCACGGACGTCGACGCGTCGCTCTTCTCGAGCGTGCGGATCAACTGCCCGGCCAGGTTGTAGATGCGGATGGTGGCCTGCGCGGGCACGTTCAGGAACCGGATGCGCCGTGCGAACTGTGTCAGCTCGTACGCGGAGTGCGCGTAGTACGGGTTCGGCACCGGCAGCACCTGGTTCGCCTTGACCGCCGAGGCGGCCCGCTGCGGGCGCACCACGGTCGCCTTGAGCGAGGACTCGAGCACCCGCACAGCGGGCACCGCGAGCTCGTTCACGGCGTAGGCGGTGACTGCGTAGTAGTAGTCCGTCCCGTCCTTCACCGTGGTGCCGTTCACGAAATCCTGCGAGGTCGAATAACTCGAACCGAGGCC
>JANMPG010000277.1:0-3100 GCA_031369745.1 Actinomycetes bacterium | reverse complement strand
ACGAACCGTGGGATCGACGCCTCGGCATGATCGCGCTCGTTGGTGCAGCCGTGGCCGGCGCGCTGATGATCGCGCTGTCCTTGGGTGCGCCGTCCGGACGCACCGTGATCGCTGCCGAGCCGTTCCTGCCAACGATCGTCGCGCCCGAGCCGCCAACCACGGCTCCCCCGCCTGAGGGGGGTGGCTCTCCGACGCAGGATGGCGATCCACCGAGCACGAACGATCCTTCCGGGGGGACGGATACCACCACGACAACGACCGGCAGCGGCGGATCGACCACGTCCCCCACGACGGGTGGGAGCGGCCCCGCACCGGGCGCATCCCAGACTCCCGGCGCCAGCCACGGCCAAGGTGTCACGAAGGACTCGACGCCGGGCAACACCGCGCTGCACAACCCGCACGGTGGACCGCCCGGACTGACCGAAACCAGCCACCTGCCACTGCGAGCCATCCAGGCGCACGAAGCGCGCGGCCACTCCCACAAGGTCTGAGCGCCGGACGCTCCCGGTAGCATCCTGGTCATGAACGCATACGGCACCGTCGAGCGCATCTACGTCCGCCCCCCGCATGTCGACGCGTTCGCGTCGTGGCAGGCGTACGGCTGGCACACCGAACCCGACGTCGCTGCCGCTTCCGCCGAGCACGCCGCCTTCGTCGACATGCTGCGTGCCGCCGGCCCCGACGTCGTGGTGGGCATGGCATCGGTGGTTGGCGATCCCGACGCCGTGTACGCGTTCGATCCCACGCTGGTGACCGACGCGGGCGTGATCCCGCTGCTGCCGGGCAAGCTGGGCCGGCGCGCCGAGCCGGCGATCGTCGCCGCAGAGATGGCCGACGCGGGCTGCACGATCCTGCCGTCGCTCACGGCCCCCGCCACCGCCGAGGGCGGCGACATGTTCTTCCTGGACGACCGAACGTTGCTCATAGGGCTCGGCTATCGCACGAACGCGGCGGCGGTCGATCAGCTGCGGCCCCGCCTCGGGGAGCAAGGCGTCGAGGTCCTCGCGTATGACCTGCCACACTTCCACGGACCGGCCGAATGCCTGCATCTGATGTCGTTCATCTCGATGCTGGACATCGACCTCGCGGTCGTCTACCTGCCGATGATGCCCGTGCGTTTGGTGCAGCTGCTCGCCGAGCGCGACATCGTGATGGTCGAGGTGCCCGACGAGGAGTTCCCCACCATGGGACCGAACGTCCTTGCGATCGGCCCACGTCGTGCGGTTGCGATCGAGGGGAACCCAGTGACCCGAGCCCGCATGGAAGCGGCGGGTGTCGAGGTGATGACCTACCGCGGAACGCACATCAGCCTGAATGGCGATGGCGGCCCGACCTGCCTCACCCGGCCGCTCGTTCGCGCCGCGAACTAACACGCGGGTTGCGCGGGTTGCGGCCACCGGTATGCTCGCCGCGATGTCCGAGCTTTGGGTCTTCCTCCACATCGTGGGTGTGTCGCTGTTCCTGCTGTTCCACGGCGTCCAGATGTGGATGCTGTTCTCCCTCGCGCCCGCGTTCCCCGACCGCGACAAGATGTTCGACCGGGCCGATCAGTCGCGCATGGTCGGCACGCCGATGTACGCCACGCTCGGCCTCCTGACGCTGTTCGGGGTGATCGCAGGCATCGATGGCTCGTGGTTCTCGCGTGGCTGGTGGCTGTGGGGGTCGATCGTCGTGTTGCTCGCGACGGTCGGGGCGATGAGCGCGCTCGCCGGCCCGTACATGCGCTCGATACGCGAGGCCACCACGCGCTGGGCGGACGGCACCTACCCGACATCCGACGAGGACCTCGAGGCGCTGGTTCGGGGTCGGCACCAATCGATGATCGCGACGACCGGGCTGGCCGGGCTGGCCATCATCCTGTGGATGATGGTGTACAAGCCGGGCGCCTGATCCGACGTCGGACTCGGTAGCCTGGGTCGGCCATGACCGAGCGCGTCGTGAACTTCTCCGCAGGGCCCGGCATCTTGCCGTTGTCGGTACTCCAGCAAGCGCAAGCCGACCTCGTGTCGCTCCCCGGGGTCGGTGCCTCACCGCTGGAGGTATCGCACCGCGGGGCCTGGTTCACCGGCGTCATCGAAGAGGCCGAGGACAATCTGCGGCGACTGCTCGAGGTCCCGGGGGATCACCACGTGCTCTTTTGCCAAGGGGGCGCCACGATGCAATTCACGATGGTGCCGATGAACCTGCTGCGCGATTCGTCCCGCCGGGCCAACTACGTGATCACCGGCGCATGGGGCGCGAAAGCAGCCATCGAGGCGGAGGCCCTCGCCCCCACGCGTGTCGCCTGGACGGGCGCCAACGAGTCCTTCGTCTGCGTGCCCGAACCCGACGAACTTGCCGCGTCGATCGATGCCGACGCGCAGTACGTGCACGTCACGACCAACGAGACGATCCATGGTGTCGAGTACCCCGACACGCCGAGCCTGCCGAGCGACGTGACGCTCGTCGCCGACTGCTCGAGCGACTTCCTCTCGCGTCCGATCGATGTGTCGCGCTACGGCGTGCTGTACGCCGGGGCCCAGAAGAACGCAGGACCCGCCGGCGTCACGATCGCGATCGTTCGCAACGACGTGCTCGAGCGCATCCCCTCGGGCATCCCGACGATGCTCGACTACCGTACGTACGCCGAGCACGGTTCGCTGTACAACACACCGCCCGTGTTCTCGATCTACGTGCTGCTGCTGGTGACGCGTTGGTTGCGCGACGAGATCGGCGGCCTCGATGCGATGCACGATCGCAACCGGGCGAAGGCGGCACTGCTCTACGACGTGATCGACTCGATCCCCGACTTCTACCGGGGGCACGCGCAGGTCGGGTCCCGCTCACTGATGAACGTGACGTTCCGGTTGCCCACCGAGGAACTCGAGCGGGGCTTCGTTCACGCAGCCGCCCGGGAGGGCCTGGTCGAGCTGCAGGGTCACCGCAGCGTCGGCGGGATCCGGGCGTCGATCTACAACTCGATGCCGCACGAGGGCGTGGCGCAACTCGCCGCCTTCCTGCGATCGTTCCGGTCCGCGCGGGGCTGGACGGAACCGATGCCTACCCTGCGGTCAGCGCGTCGGGGGCGGCACCGAAGACGTCGGAGTGACGGTCGCCGTCT
>JANMPG010000258.1:0-3047 GCA_031369745.1 Actinomycetes bacterium | reverse complement strand
AGGTCCTGGCGGGTGCGTCGTTCGCGAAAAGCAGTCAACGCCTCGTACACCTTCCCGTTCAAGCGGACCACGCGCGCGCCCGCGCCCAGCGGGATCCACAGGAGGGTGACCTCAGTCGGCGTCACCGCATCTTTCCCCTTGCTGCGATCGGGATCTCTCGGTCGACGTGGTCGCCACGCACGCCGAATGCCACGTCGAATTGGTTGGTCGTGGCGCATGCATGGCTCGGCACAACGCGGAGCCGATCGCCGATGGCGACGGCGGCGTCGCCCAGGCGCTCGAACACGCCGTGTTCTTCCGCATAGAACGCCGGCACCAGGTCCGGCCTGCCGAGGGCGAAGCCGCGATTCGGCGAGGGGCGTGAGATGCCGTCGGAGGTCAGCGCTTTGGTGCCCGCATCGACGATGCAACGCTCGAGCGCGGGCGTGGAAACGACCGTGGCGAGGACCGTCAGGGCGCAGTTCTCGAGGCGAGCGACCCCCAGCCCGACCATCATGGCGTCGTTGAAAGCGTAGGTCCCGGGCCTGATCTCTGTGACTCCCGGCGCCGACGCGACCGCCCGAGCTGTCGGCGTCGAGCCGACGCTGAGCTCGAGCGGCGACAACCCGAACCCTTCGCACAGCGCTGCGGTTCGGACGAGATCGGCCGCCTCCGCCGCCGCGATCGCCTCGATGTCTGCCATCGTCGCCGCCGAGTACGAATGCCCGGCGTGCGTGAGGAGCCCTCGCACCTGCACGCCGGGCACATCGGCGACGCGGCGCGCGAGCTCGGCCGCCACCTCGCCGGGCGGTGCGCCGCAGCGGCCGAGACCGGTGTCGACTTCCACGAAGACCGGCACGTCGTGGCCGACCTGCGCCCCTACCCGGCCGATACCGGTCGCCACTTCCAGCGAATCGAGGCTGATAGCGATCGCGGCCCGTTCCAGCAGCCGACCGAGGCGGTCCATCTTGTGCTGTCCCCACAAGGGGTACGCGATCAAGATGTCCTCGATGCCCGCGTCGGCCATCACTTCGGCCTCGCCCAGCTTGGCGCAGGTGACGCCTTGAGCGCCCGCGGCCAGCTGCATCGACGCGATGAATGGGGACTTGTGCGTCTTGGCGTGCGGGCGCAGCCGCGCGCCGCTCGCATCGGCGACGGCCTGCATCTCGGCAACGTTGCGCTCGAGGACGTCCAGATCGATCAGCAGCGCCGGCGTGTCGAGGTCTGCGATATCCGTCATGCGTCTTCGGGGTCTACGACGCGGCAGGCGCGATCCACGGACGGACGGTACGTCAAGGATTCGCGCACGACGCGGGGCGTGACGAGGACTTCGACTAGCTCGCCGGGGCTTCGACGGCGGCCTTGATCCTGGACAGGTCGCTTCGGAGTCCCTTGGGAAGGTCCTTGGAGGTCTTGAACATCGTGATCTTCGCCAACGTCTTCGTTTCGACGAACTCCGCACTGCGTGTGAGGGTCGTGGTCCCGGCGTCCTCGCTGATGAGGAACCGATGATGGACGCTCCCGAGTGCGCCGACCGACATCCAGCCGAAGTCTCGCGGCGCCGACATCTCCGTGATGGTGCTCGTCTCCCGCTGCGTACCGAACTGCTTGGCCTCCGTCGAGTACACCGTGCCGACGACGACCGGACCGCTATCGGCCCGGGAAACCTGCAGGTTGTTCAGCGACCACTCGGCATGATGCGCGAAGTCGCTCACGTACGCGAAGACCTTGTCAGCCGGTGCCTTGATCGTGATCGTCTCTTCCCATCGCTTCATGCGAACCTCCTTGTCGATGCGGCTCCCGCACCCTAGGCCGGACCGACGCGGCGGTCAAAGCCGGCTCACGCCGAGGGTTGCCTCATGCGCTCCGGCCAGTCGGCGATGAGCGCCGCAAACAGCGCGACCGTACGCTCGTCCCTCGGGCACCGGTATCGAGATCACGTGGTGTCTGCCAAACTTGGCGAAGCGCGAAGAAGGGGGAACCGATGCCGCAGCTCAACGGATCCGAAGCATCGATCCACTACGAGCAGACGGGCACCGGACCGGACATCGTCTGGGTCTCCGGCGGGGGAGGGCTCGCGACCGACTGGGAGCCCTACCAACTTCCGCACTTCCGCACGTCCTTTCGCAACACGACGTTCGACAACCGCGGCGTCGGAACCACGACGTGTGACGTACCCCTGCCGTGGCCCCTGTCTTCCTTCGCGCGCGACACGGCTGCACTGATCGAAGGGGTCTGCGAACCGCCGGTCGCCCTCGTCGGGTTGTCCTTGGGCGCCGCCATCGTGCAGGAAGTGGCCATCGCGCGTCCCGAGCTCATCGCCTGCGCGATCGTCATGGGCACGGGCGTGAACTCCGTCGGCTGGGGCTGGGACTACCAGGAAGCAGAGATCGAGTTCTACAAAGGCGGTGGCCGCCTCGAGGGCATGATGGCGGTGACGCACCACGCGATGATGGAATACCCGGCCCGTGTGCTCGGCGACCGGGAGCTGTGGCCGAAGATCCGCTCGGAGCTGCAGGCTTGGGTCGACACCGGCGATGCGGAGGATTCCGTCGTCTCCCAATGGGAGGCGTCGCTGCGCTACGACCAGACCGAGACGATCCAGACCTGCCAGGTCCCACTCCATGTGATCGCGTTCAACGAGGACGTCCAGGCGCCTCCCCAAGACGGTCAAGAGCTTGCGAACCTGGCTCCGCTCGGCGAGTTCCATCTGTTCGAGGGGATGGGGCACTGCTCGATCTACGGCCACACGCACGACGTGTTGAATCCGTTCATCGAGGAGATCATCCGCCGGTATCTGTGAACAGGTCCCCCCGCCTGCGCCGATATCTTGGATACTATCCAAGAACCGAACGGTCCTGATGAACAGCCCGCGGGGAAAGGCGAGGAGCCGATGACCGTCACCGACCAGCTCACGCCGGCTGCGGCAGGCTTCTCGATGCCGCCGGAATGGGGGCCGCATGCGGGGTGCCTGATGTCCTGGCCGACGCGCCGCGACCTGTGGCGGGACCGCCTGGATGAGGCCAAGCTCGACTACGCGGCCGTGGCCCGTGCGATCAGCGACTTCG
>JANMPG010000249.1:0-1676 GCA_031369745.1 Actinomycetes bacterium | reverse complement strand
GTCTCGCCCGCGAGGCCCGGCCACTCCACGGCCAGGCGGTGGACCCCGTCACCGGCGACGCCGTCGGCGATCGCGACCCGCTCGTCAACGGCTACGGCTCGGCCCGTTACGACTACTACCTGAACAACGGCTCGGTCCTGTCGGTGGACGGCGGCGCGTCGCAGGTGCAGAACGAGATCTTCGTGACCGGCATCGGCCGGGTGCAGGTGACCAAGGCGATCAAGCCCTACGCCCGGGTGGCGATGGCGGCGGACCGCTACAACATCTTCGCCTACTGGAACAGCCGCACGTCGCTCGAGCCGCAGTATTCGCTGCAGTCGGGGCTGCCGATCGAGGAGCGGAGCGACATCTTCCACGTCGAAGGCCAGACCAACTGGACCTTCATGGGCGACCGCGGCCGCGTGGTCACCGGCGCCTCGGCCCGGAACACGCGGGTGAACACCAGCGGCACCCTGATGAACCCGATCAACGACGACCGGAGCGACAACCTCTACTCCATCTACGGCCAGGCGGAGTACAAGCTCGTGCCGCAACTCCGCGTGGTGGGCGCGCTCCGCTGGGACGACGGCGACCTGTTCGACCGCCAGTTCTCGCCCAAGGGCGCGGTGGTCTTCAGCCCCAACGAGAACCATTCGTTCCGGTTCTCGGTCAACCGCGCGTTCCAGACGCCGAACTACTCGGAGTTCTTCCTGCAGGTGCCGGTGGCGCAGCCGTCCGCCGGACCCGCCGGCCTCGAGACGGCCATCGAAGGCTACTACGCCACGATCCAGCAGAGTCCGCTGGCCCCCACCCTCGCGGGCCTCACGACCACGCTCCCGTGGAACTTCTCCGGTGCGACACCAGCGCTCGCCCTCGGCAACGCGAACCTGAAGGTCGAGAAGGTGACGGGCTGGGAGCTCGGCTATAAGGGCAGCCTGACCGACAAGCTGTACGTGACGGTGGACGGCTACATCAACCAGCTGAAGGACTTCGTCACCGACCTGCTGCCGGGCGTCAACCAGGCGCAGTACCCGAGCTACGCCCTCGACCAGGAGGTGAACGTGCCGGCGGACCTGGCGACGCTGGACACCCGGTTGGCGGGGGCCGGCCTGCCGGCCAACCACCCCCTGCGCGCGGCGATTCCGCAGCTGCTCGCCGGGTACGGCCTGGTGCAGGCCGGCACCCGGATCCAGGGCGCCAACGCGCTCTCGACCCTGCCCGACGGCAGCCGTGCCATCGTGCTCTCCTACACCAACGCCGGCCGCGTGACCGAGCGCGGCGTCGAGCTCGGGCTCGGCTACCAGCTCACGCCCGAGCTCCGGGGCGACGTCTCGTTCACCGGCTTCGATTTCACCGTGAAGTCGCAGCAGGTGGGCGACCAGCTCGTGCCCAACACGCCGAGCAAGAAGGGCAGCCTCTCGCTCAGCTACGCCGGCCAGCAGGGACTCGACGCCAACGTCACCGTGCGCCTGGTGGACGGCTATCAGTGGGCGGCGGGAGTCTTCCAGGGCTACGTGCCGTCGAACGAGTTCGTCAACGTGAGCGCCGGATACCGGATCAACAACTACTTCCGGGTCCACGCCACCGCCACGAACCTGCTGGACGAGAAGCGGTTCCAGCTCTAC
The DNA here is from genome assembly GCA_031369745.1 of Actinomycetes bacterium. Classification (GTDB taxonomy): domain Bacteria; phylum Actinomycetota; class UBA4738; order UBA4738; family HRBIN12; genus AC-51. The sequence goes on along the minus strand of JANMPG010000249.1, from coordinate 72 downwards.
GGCGGGTCGGTGATCGGCCGGCGGGTGCTGGGAGGGGTGACGGCGACGTTCTGAGAGGACGGAGAAGACGGA
>JANMPG010000241.1:0-19069 GCA_031369745.1 Actinomycetes bacterium | reverse complement strand
TGCGCACGATGCCACTCGACCCCTCGGCGAACTGATGACCGGTTCGCTGTCCTTCGATGCGGCAGCAGAGGTGTATGACCGGACGCGGCTGACCGATGCCACCTCGCTCGCCTCGGCGATCGATCTCTTGGACGACGCCCTGGCTCCCGGGCGGGTGCTGGAGATCGGGGTCGGGACGGGAGCCCTGGCCGTGCCGATGGCGTCGCGCGGGCGTGCACTCGTGGGGATCGATCTGTCGATGCCGATGCTCGAGAAGTTGCGTGCCAAGGACATGGAGCGGGGCATCGCGATCGCGATCGCGGACGCCACACGGCTGCCGTTCGCCGACGACGTGTTCACCGGCGCCTACTGCCGCTGGGTCCTGCACCTGATCCCCGGTTGGCGCGAAGCCGTGCGACACCTGTGCCGCGTCGTTCGTCCGGGCGGCGTGGTCATCGTGGCTCCGGGTGGCTACACGGGATCGTGGCGGGAGGTCTGGTTTCGGTTCGTCGAGGAGATCGGATCGACCGCCGAGCCCGTCGGCCTCGATGTTCGCCGCGGATACGCGGAGCTCGATGCGGCGTTCGCCGAGGGTGACGGCGTCTTGCGGGCCGTCCAGGACCAACCCGCGATCCTCGACGTCTCGCTCAACGCGTTCTTTCAAGAGGTCGCGGCCCGCTCGTACTCGTGGACCTGGGGTGCGTCCGACGCCGACCTCGCGCGGGCGGTCGACGTGGTGCGCGCATGGGCGCTCGAGCGCTACGGCGCCGACATGGATGCGCCGTTCGACCCCGATGCGCCACACGGGTGGCGCGTCTACGACATCGGCGACTGACCGCTATCCTGTACGGACGTCCGGAGCCCTCCGGGCCACGAGCGTAGGAGGATCCTTCGTGCCGATCACCGAGGTCGACAAGATCTGGATGAACGGCGAGCTCGTGGATTGGCACGACGCCAAGATCCACGTGCTCAGCCACGGACTGCACTACGGCTCGGGCGTATTCGAGGGCATGCGCGCGTATGCGACCGCTCGCGGGCCGGCGGTGTGGCACCTCGACGCGCACCTGGACCGCATGTACGCGTCGGGCGCGATCTATCACATGGATATCCCGTACTCCAAGACGGAGCTGATCGACGCGACGAAGGACGTGATCCGCGCCAACGCGTTGGACAGCTGCTACATCCGACCGATCGCGTTCCGCGGCTACGGGGAGATGGGCGTCAACCCGCTGGCCGCCCCGGTCGACGTGGCGGTCGCGGTGTGGCCATGGGGGGCGTACCTGGGTGAGGACGCCTTGGAGCAGGGCACCCGCGTGAAGATCTCCAGCTGGAAGCGACACGACCAGAACTCGTTGCCGTCGGCGGCGAAGGCCACCGGCGGCTACCTTGGGTCGATCCTCGCCAAGGTCGAGGCCGTCAAGGGCGGCTACGACGAAGCGATCTTGTTGAACCACGAAGGCCGGATCGCGGAAGGCTCGGGCGAGAACATCTTCGTGGTCGACCGCGGGGCGCTGATCACCCCTCCGACCAACGTGGGCGCCCTGGGCGGCATCACGAGGAACGCGGTGATCGCGCTTGCGACCGACCTCGGCTACGACGTGGTCGAACGCGACCTCGTTCGCACCGATCTCTACCTGGCCGACGAGGCGTTCTTCACCGGCACCGCGGCCGAGATCACCCCGATCCGCGAGGTCGATGACCGCGCGGTCGGCGTCGGGCACCGTGGACCGGTCACCAAGGAACTGCAGGATGCCTTCTTCGCAGCGACCAAGGGCGAGGATCCGCGCTACACGGACTGGCTCACGTTCGTCGATGACTGAGCGGTCTCGGGTATGACGCAGGGATCGGCGTATCGGCTGCCGCGCACCGTCACGCCGTCTCGCTACGACATCGAGCTGCGCCTTGACCCCAGCGCGCCCACGTTCGACGGCACCGTCGACATCGCCGTGACGGTGCATGAATCGGTGAGCGAGATCGTGCTCAACGCCAAGGAAGTCACCGTCGGCGCAGGGGCCGTCATCACCGCCCACGAGCAGGTCGTCGAGGTGCACAAGGTGGTGCCCGACGAGGATGCCGAGCGGGTGACGCTGGCGCTGCCCGTGGAGCTGGCCGCCGGCGACTACACGCTGCGCCTGGAGTTCACCGGGCGGCTGAGCGATCACATGGTCGGCATGTACCGCTCCCGATTCACCGATGACGCGGGCGATGCGCACGTGATCATCACCACGCACTTCGAGGCCACCGATGCCCGGCGCAACTTCCCGTGTTGGGACGAACCGGACCTGAAGGCCTCGTTCGCGATGACGCTCGTCGTGCCGGAGGGGCTCGTTGCCTTGACGAACACGCCGGAGATCGAACGAGAGGCGGCCGACCCGGGGTTCAGTCGGGTCCGCTACGCGCCGTCGATGATCATGTCTACCTACCTGGTGTGCGTCGTCGTCGGGCCGCTCGCGCTCACGGAGCCCTCCGATGCGAGCGGGGTCCCGGTCCGGGTGGCGTGCCGGCCCGATCGCCTCCATCTTGCGGCCTACGCCAACGAGGTGGGGGTCTTCGCGCTGAACTGGTTCGCCGACTACTACGCCATCCCATACCCCGAGCAGAAACTGGACCAGGCCGCGATGCCGGACTTCGCGCAAGGGGCGATGGAAAACACCGGCCTCGTCACCTACCGCGAGACGTTGCTCCTTCTCGACCCCGCACAGGCCGCGCACGAGGAGCGTCTCGACGTCGCAGAGACCGTGGCGCACGAGCTCGCGCACATGTGGTTCGGCGATCTGGTGACGATGCGCTGGTGGAACGGCATCTGGTTGAACGAGGCCTTCGCGACGTTCATGTCGTACCTGTGTGTCGATGCGATGCAGCCGGATTGGCGAGTCTTCGACTCCTTCCAAACCGCACGCATGCTGGCCTTCGAGGTCGATGCTCTGGAGAGTACGCGACCGATCGAGTTCCCCGTGGAGTCTCCCGACGAGGCGAGCGGCATGTTCGACACCCTGACGTACACGAAGGGCGGAGCGGTGCTCCGGATGATCGAGCAGTGGCTCGGTCCCGAGCACTTCCGCGACGGCATCCGACGCTACCTCGCAGCGCACGCGTACGCCAACACCGAGACCCACGATCTGTGGGACGCGCTCGAGGCGGAAAGCGGCCAGCCGGTGCGCCGGATCATGGATGCGTGGATCTTCCAGCCGGGGTACCCCGCCATCACCGTGCGGCGCGATGGCGACGTGCTCCGGCTCACCCAGCATCGATTCGCGCCCTCGCTGCCCGACGATACGACCACCTGGCCGGTGCCGCTGATCGTTCGACAGGTCCATCCCGGCGGTGAGCTTGTCGAACACGTGTTGGTTGAGGCCGACGGTCTGACCGTGCCACTCGTGCACCCGAACGCGTTGGTCGTGGCGAACGCCGGCAGCGCGGCGTTCGTGCGCACCTTCTACGACGACGAACTTCGCGCGCGGCTGGTGGCGCGAGCCTTCACCGATCTCGAGCCCGGGGAGCGCCAGAGCCTGATCGACGACGCCTGGGCCGCCGTGGTGGCGGGCGAGTCGTCGGCAGGGGTCTTCATGGATCTGATCGAGGGCTTCCACGAGGAGACGGCGCCGGCGGTATGGCACACGATCATCACCGGATTGTCGTGGTTCGATCGATTCATCGAGGGACCTACCCGCGAGTACTTCCGTGACGCCGTGCGCGTCCTCGTGCGACCCGCGCTCGAGCGTCTCGGTTGGGAGCCAAGCGACGCCGACTCCGACCTCGATCGGGAACTCCGTGGCGATCTGATCCGCACGCTCGGCGTATTGGGGGATGACCCCGAGACGCAGGCGATGGCGCGCGAGGCAGAGATGCTGTCGCGAAGCGGCACCGCGGTGGAGCCCGCGGTCGCCGCGGCCGCGGTCGACGTGGTCGCCTTCGTCGGCGGGCCCGACGAGTACGACGCGTTTCGAGCGCGCGTCGACGATGCGGCGACCCCGCAGGAGCAGGAGCGCTACCGATACGCCCTTGCTCGGTTCCGCGACCCGGCGCTGATGCGGCGCACGCTGGAGCTGGCGGCATCCGACGCGATCCGGCCCCAAGACGCGCCGTTCCTGCTGGGGCGCGCAGAGATGAACCGCGATGTCGGCGCGATCGCGTGGGCGTTCGTGCGCGACAACTGGGACGAGCTGCTTCCGCGATTCGCCGCTTCCAACGTGATCCATCTGGCGGGGGGCGCCCGCTCGCTCACCGCGCCGGATGAGGTTGCCGACGTGCAGGCGTTCTTCGCCGAGCACGACATCCCGCAGAATCATCTGACGCTGATGCAGGCCCTGGAGCGTCAGCGCATGTTCGCGGCCCTTCGCGTACGCGTGCAGGCCGACCTCACGGCACGCTTCGGCGGCTGAGGCGCGTCAGGGTTCCGCCGGCTCGTCGGACAGGTCGGCCGGGTCCGTGTTCGCACCGCACAGCACGAGCCCCACGCGTTCGTCGGGGGCGGGCCGGTAGGCGCCGCTGGTGAGCGCCGCAAGCGTCGCCGCGGCGCCGGGCTCGACCACGAGCCGGCACTCCTCCCACAGCAGCCGTCGCGCCTGCATGATGTCGTCGTCGCTGACCAGCACGATCTGGTGAACGAACCGCGTGGCGATGCCCATCGCGATCACGCCAGCGCGCGCCGCGCCCAAGGCGTCCGCCGCGACCCCTCCGACCTCGACGTCGACGGGCTCGCCGGCGGCCAGCGCCGCCGACAGCGTCGGGCACCGCTGCGGTTCCACGCCGACCACGTGAGTGTCGCTCGCATACCACGCGGCCATCCCGCCGATCAGTCCGCCGCCGCCCACCGCCACGATCACGGCGTCCAGCGCAGGGGCTTGCTCGCTGAGCTCGGCTGCGAGTGTGCCCTGGCCGGCGACCACGGCGGGTTGGTCATACGGGTGCATCAAGGCTGCGCCGGTGTCGAACGCCCGCTCCTCGCAGGCGGCGTAGGCCTCGGCGTAGAAACCGTCGATCACGTGCACGGTCGCGCCGTAGGAGCGGATCCGCTCGATCTTCATGGCGGGAGAGGTGGAGGGCACGAAGATCTCGGCCGGGTGGCCCAAGACCTTGGCCGCATAGGCGACAGCCAGGCCGAAGTTGCCGCCGGAGGCGGCGAGTACCCCGCTCGCATCGATGTCGGCCGTCAGCATCCGGTTGAACGCCCCACGCGGCTTGAACGAACCCGTGTGCTGGAACATCTCCAGCTTGAGCGACACCTGGCCTTCGACGCCGAAGGCGCGGGGCTCCAGGTCGATCAGCGGAGTCCGGCGTACATGGGGCCGGATCCGCTGGATCGCGTCCTCGACGTCGAAGCGGGTGACGTCGAGTGGCTGGTCGCCGGGCGAAAGGAGGCTCACGTCGGTATCGAACCACGTCGGGGACCCCAGGTCACGGCCGTCGGCCCGGTCCTGCGGTAGCCTGCCGCCCTCATGCGACTCGTCCGATTCCGCCATGGTGACCGGATCGCGACCGGGGCGATCCAACGGGGAACCGACACGATCCAGGTGCTGGCGGGCACCTTCTTCGAAGACCCGTTGCCGACCGGCGAGGAGGTCGAGCTCGGCGACGTGCTGCTGCTCGCGCCGATCTTGCCGTCCAAGATCCTTTGCGTCGGCAAGAACTACGCGGCACACGCGGCCGAATTCGGCGCGCAGGTGCCGGAGGAGCCGATGCTGTTCCTGAAGCCCTCGACCGCGGTGATCGGACCGGAGGATCCCATCAGACTTCTGGCGATCAGCCGGCGCATCGACTACGAGGGCGAGTTCGCCGTCGTGGTGGGCCGGCTCGCGCGGAACGTTCGCGCCGAAGACGCATCCCGATACATCCTCGGGTTCACCTGTGCCAACGACGTGACGCTCCGCTCGTTGCAGAAGACCGACGACCAGTGGGCGCGAGCCAAGGGGTTCGACGGGTCCTGCCCGCTCGGGCCTTGGATCGCGACCGACGTCGATCCGACCGGGGTGTTCGTGGAGACCCGACTCAACGGCGAGGTCGTGCAGCGCGCGACCACCGAAGACATGGTGTTCGGCGTTGCCACATTGGTCGAATACATCACCTCGTTCATGACGATGCTGCCGGGCGACGTGATCTTGACCGGCACACCCGAGGGCGTCGGCAAGATCGTCGCCGGCGACGTCGTGGAGGTCGAGGTCGACGGGGTGGGCACGTTGCGCAACCCGGTGGTGGGCCCGTGAGCGTGCGGTGCCGATTCGCGCCGGCACCCTCCGGGTCGCTACACGTCGGCAACGTGCGAAGCGCCCTATTCTCGTGGCTGTGGGCCCGGCACAACGGTGGAGCCTTCGTCCTACGCGTGGAAGACACCGACACCTCGCGTGTGACCGAAGAGGCGTTCCTCGGCGTCCTGGAGGATCTGCGCTGGCTGGGTCTCGACTGGGACGAAGGACCGCAGGTCGGTGGACCCAACGCCCCCTACCGGCAGTCGCAACGCGGCGATCACTACGACGAGTCGCTCGCGACCCTGCTCGCTGCCGGGCATGCCTATCGGTGCTACTGCAGTGCCGAGGAGCTGGAAGAGCGCCGCGAGGCGTCGAGGTCTCGTGGCGAGGCTCCCGGCTACGACGGCCGGTGCCGCTCGCTCGCGACCGAGCAGATAGCCGCCTATGAGGCCGAGGGGCGCGCTCCCGTGGTCCGGTTCCGGATGCCGGACGGCGAACAGGTGATCCACGACCTGGTCAAAGGCGAGGTGCGTTGGGCGGCGGGGGAGTTGCGCGACTTCGTGATCGTGCGAGCCGACGGCTCACCGGTGTTCCTGCTCGCGGTCGCGGTCGATGACCTGGCGATGGGCGTCACACATGTGGTGCGCGGCGACGACCTGCTCGCCGCGGCGCCGCGGAACGTCGCGGTGATCGAGGCGCTCGGCGGCACGCCACCGGTGTACGCGCATGTGCCCCAAGTCGTGGGCCCCGACCGAAAGCCGCTGTCGAAACGCCATGGCTCCACGAGCGTGCAGGCGTTCCGCGAGCAGGGGTTCCTGCCCGAGGCGATGGTCAACTATCTCGCGCTGCTCGGTTGGTCGCCCGGGGACGATCGCGAACGCATGACGCGCGACGAACTGATCGTCGCGTTCGATCTGTCTCGCGTGTCGTCCAACCCCGCCGCCTTCGACACCGAGAAGCTCACGTGGCTGAACAACCACTACATCCAGTCGCTCGATGACGACGATCTGGCGGCCCGATGCGTCCACTTCCTCGTCGAGGCGGGCGTGGGGGTGGACCCGGTGGTGTTGCGACAGGCGATGCCGCTGGTCAAGGAGCGGATGAAGACCCTTGCCGAGGTTGTCGAGCTGCTGCGGTTCCTGTTCAGTGACGACATCGAGCTGAACGACAAGGCGATGGGCATCCTGGCCAAGGCGCCGGACGGCTACCTCAAGGCGGCGGCGGGAGCGCTCGATGCTTGTCCGGGATGGGACGCCGAACAGATCTCGCACGCGCTCGACGGGTTGGCGCAAGGCGCCGGGCTGAACCGAACGAAGGGCTGGCAGCCGATCCGGGCCGCGGTGACGGGCTCGAACGTGTCGCCGCCGTTGCCGGAATCGTTGGCGTTGCTCGGCCGCGAGCGCACGCTGGAACGCGTCCGAGCGGCCGAGGGATGAACCGCGCCTTCGCCACCGCGATCGCAACGCTGTCGCTGCTCGGCAGCCTCAGCGCGTCGACCGCCGATCTCCATGCGTCCCCGTTGCACGAGGTTCGAGTGCACGCGCGGGCCACCGGCCGGATCACGAAACCGCCGATCGTGTGGAAGCCGATCCCATTCGGCGCCAAGCGCAAAGATCAGATGGCCGCTTACTCCAAGCGTCACTACGGTGTGCGGACGTGGCACCTGCGCAACCCCCACGTGATCGTCGAGCACTACACGGACGGCACCTCGTTCTCATCTGCCTGGAACACGTTCGCGGCCAACTCGAAGCATCTCCGCGAGTACCCGGGCACCTGCGCGCACTTCATCATCGACAGCGACGGCACGATCTACCAGCTGGTCAAGCTCGACGTGCGGTGCCGCCACGCGATCGGCATGAACTGGACGTCGATCGGGATCGAGCACGTAGGGACCAGCGACAAGGTGGTGCTCAACAACCACGCCCAGATGCGAGCCTCATTGCGCCTGACCCTGTGGCTGATGACCCGCTACGGGATCAACGTCGGCAATGTGATCGGGCACAACGAGACGCTGCAGAGCAGCTATCACCACGAGCTCTATCCGAGCTGGCAGTGCATGACCCACGCCGACTTCCCGCACTGGGCGATGCACGAGTTCCGTTCGCGCGTACGCGATCTCGCGAACAAGCGTGGCATCCCCGTCGGTAAAGGCCCGGTCTGGGTCGACAACGGCTGCTGATCGGCCCCGCCTGGCCGCTTGCGCCGACCGTTCCCGCGAGGCAGGATAGGGGAGTCGGATCGAGGGATCTGCGATGGCAAAGACCCTGACCTTGCCCGAGCGGCAAGACGCATACGGCACCTGGCATCAAGTCATGCGCGACGTCTGCTACGGCTGTGGCTGCCGCTATCTCCTGGCAGAGGACGACCACGATCTCGTGTGGGAGCCGGGGACCGAGCGCGAGCGGAGCTGCACCGACGAACTCTGCGAATGCCACACGGCACCCATCGTCGGCGAACGCCGCGACTGATCTCGGCTAGCTCGTGGGCGCCGAGTCGTGATTGACTGCGCCCAACGATTCCGCCCTGAAGGAGCCCCCCGATGCGCCGTCACCCAGATCCGATCCTCCTCCGCCCAGCGCTCGCCGCCGTCGCAGCCGTACTCGCGCTCGTCGTCGCGTCGACCGCCCAGGCGGTCAACGCCCGTCCCGCGCGAGACCCCGTGATCGTTGCGGTCGGCGATCTCGCGTGCCAGTCGTTGTCGATGGGTCAGGGTGAGGGGGCGTGCCGCTCCGACGAGGTCGCCGACCTCATCACGAGTCTGCATCCGACGCGCTTCTTGGCGCTCGGCGACCTCCAGTACAACAACGGGACGGCGACGGAGTTCCAGCGCGTATGGGATGTGCAGTTCGGTCATCTGAACGCGATCACCCTGCCCGCACCGGGCAACCACGAGTACGGCACGGCGGGAGCGCAAGGCTACTTCGACTACTTCGGCAAGGGAGCGCGGCCTCCGCTCGGCTACTACTCGCTCAACCTCGGGACCTGGCATATCGTCTCGCTGAACTCCGACATCTGCGGCGACGATCCCGGCTGCGGCCCCGGCACGCCACAGTACGAATGGCTGAAGGCCGACCTGCGCAGGAACGCGGGCGCCACGTGCACGCTCGCGTTCCAACACCACCCCCGGTTCGACTGGCGTCCGTTCCAGAAGTGGATCGATGACGACGGAACCACCCAGTACGGGGGCTCGGAGACCGCGCCCTACATCGACATGGTCAAGTTGATGGATGCCGCCGGCGTCGACGTGTTGCTCGTCGGCCACAACCACCTCTACCAACGGTGGGCGCCCCAAGACGGAGCCGGTAACGCGGATCCGAGCGGCATCAGACAGTTCACGGTGGGCACCGGTGGGCGTTCGCTGTATCCGTTCGGGCCCGACCCGCGGCCGGCCAACCTGCAGATGACGCAGAACAAGTCGTTCGGGGTGCTGCAGATGACGCTGCACGCCGGCAGCTACGACTACGCGTGGGTCTCGGTGCCCGGCGAAGCGGCGTTCACCGACGGAGGCTCCGGCATCGCCTGCATGTAGACGTCCCTTTCACGCAGGGCCGTTTAGCGCAGCGCGTCGATCGTGGCGGTCGCGACGACTCCTTCAACGCTGCGCGCCAGTTCCGCATCCATGGTTACGAACACATCCGCCTGCAGCTGCGTGAGTGCGACGTACTCGGCATTGTTGGTCGAGGCCCACCCCAACTGGTCCGCGATGTCCCACGCCCGACGCCGGAGCACGGCGTCGCCGAGGAGTCTGATCTTCAGCCGTGCGATACGAGCGAGTCGGTCCAGCGCGACGTCGGCGGAGATCTCGCCCCGTTGCACGGCCTCGTGCAGCGCCGACAACGTTTGGGAACGCAGGAGCGTCGGTGCGAGGAGCTCGTGCGCAGCTGGGATCTTGATCTCCGCGCTCACGAGGTGCAGGACGGCGCTGACGTCGACAACGAACCTGGTCATGAGGACCTCGGATGGGTTGGGTTGAGGAGCGCCACTCTACCGCCCGACCCGATCGGCACATCCCCTGCGAGGCGCGCGTGATGGTCCCGGTCGAACAGGGTCCGTTCCTCAACAGCGCGCTTGCTGCAAGCGGAGCCAAAGAGCAGTCTTCCAACATGCACCCCCCAGCTGATCCGATGGCTCCGCTGCCGGGCTTCGACACACCAACGCGCCGTCTGGGACGGGGCGCGTACGTCGTCGTCACTGGCGCAGTCATCCTCGCTCGGTTCATCGCCGCTCTTGCGGTTCGCCACGTCTTCTTCTCTCCGGACTGGCGACTGCACGGGGAGAAGCAGGCCAGGTTGGTCCAAGTCGATCAATGGAACGGACTTCGCATTGCGGCTGGCAAGACATCGTGTTCCTCGACTACGACCAAGCGACCTACGTGCGCGACATCGGCGGTCGATTCGAGCAGAGCACGCCCGTGTCCTACGCGGAGGGGATCGAGCTGCCCGCATCCGCCCGCGACACGGGGTGGCGTGACGGAGACCGCGAGCTGTGGGCCGGCCCTTCTACAAAGGACGTCCCGACGAGCGTGTTCATCGTCAGCCCAGACGGGGTTGAACGATGGCCACGGTTCAGCGGCGGATGCGCGTGACGGGTAGCCGTTTCCCCCTGGATGGGGATGAGGGAAACCGATGGCTTGAGAACGACCCTCAGCCCTTGGTGTTGAACGGACCTGCTGTTCAGGAGAAGTAGTCCCAACGGGGTTCGAACCCGTGTCTCCACCTTGAGAGGGTGGTGTCCTAGGCCTCTAGACGATGGGACCGGAAGCGGTCGGATCCGTGTGAGCGGCGTGCGCCGCAAGGGTCTGACCGGCGCCGAGTGTACCAATCGCGCACTTCCGGCCTGCGCAAGAGGCGCCCGTGCGTGGTCGGTATCCTCCTGCTCATGCTGGATGCCGTCTCATCGTGGACCCGCGCCCGCGGGCCGGTGACCAGAGCCTTCGGCGCGTTCCTGCTGTTCGTCACGACCTCGATCGTGGTGTTCGCGCTGCCGGTGATGCCGCACCTGGCTTCGCGGTGCGTTGCCTCGTGCCTGTCCGACACGGCGCTGTATTCATGGTCGTTCGACTACATGGCGCACGTGGTGACGGCTGGTTTCGACCCCTTGCATGCAACGGTCGTGTGGGCGCCCGATGGGGTCAACCTCGCCTGGGTGACCACCCTGACCGGGCCGGCGCTGCTGATGACGCCGTTCACCACCTGGATCGACCCGCTGTTCTCGGTCAACGTGTTGATGATCCTGGCTCCGGCGCTGGCCGCGTGGGCCACCTACCTGGTGTGCGTGCGGGTCACGGCGCGGTACTGGCCTTCGGTGATGGGCGGGTTCGTGTTCGGGTTCTCCACCTATCTGAGCCAGCACATGCGCGCGCATCTCAACCTGGTGCTGATCTTCTTCATGCCCCTGGCGGTGTACCTGGTCTTGCGACGGATCCAGCGCGACATCCGACCATGGGTGTTCGTGTTGCTGCTGGGTGTCGACATCGCGGCGCAGTTCACGGTGTCGACGGAGCTCGCCGCCACGACGGCGATGTTCGGCGGGGTCGCGCTGGTCGGCGGATTCGCGTTCGGGGGGCGCGCGCTGCGGGGACCGATCGTGCGCACCACGCTGCTGATCGGGCTGTCCTACGTGCTGGCCGCCCTGCTGCTGAGCCCGATCTTGCTTGCCGCGTTCCGTGATCCGCCGCCCGACGTGCTGCGTGATCCCACGCTGAACTCGGTCGATCTGTTGAGCCTGATCGTGCCGCCGCCGACCGCTAACTTCGGTGGACAGGCGTTCGCATCGGTGTCCGCGGACTTCCCGTCATTGCCGCAGGACGGCACCGCCTACATCGGCATCGCGCTGCTGTTGGTCGTCGTGCTGTTCGTGATCCAGCGACGGCGCGAGCGGGCGACGTGGCTGCTGCTTGCGTTCTTCGTCCTTACGATGGCGCTGGCGCTCGGCCCGACGATCTTCGTGGGCGGCCGCGCGACGATCACCGGTCCGCAGTCGTTGATCGGCAGGCTACCGTTGATCCAACATGCGCTGCCCGAGCGCTATCCGGCGTATGCATGGCTCACGCTGGCCGTGATGGTGAGCCTGTGGCTCGCGGGCGCACGCCGCTCGGGCGCCACCGTGGCCGCCGCATGGCGCTACGCCCTGGTCGGGCTCGGGGTCGCGATGCTGTCGATCAACCTCGCCGCAGAGCCGCACTACCATCAGCCGTTCGCCGGGCCGGACTCGGTCCCTGCCTTCTTCACCGAAGGTACGTACCGCGACTATCTGGCGCCGGGGGCAAACATCCTCGCGGTGCCGGCCGAGCTGGGGGAGGAGTTGTCGTGGCAAAGCGCCACCGACATGACGATCCGCCTGGCGCGCGCCTACGTCGGTCCGGTGCATCCGACCGGTCATGGCGAGGTCGGTTTGCTGCAACCCGTGAGCACGCCCAACGCGAAGGTACCGCCGACCGGCGCGCTGGCGTACTTCTTGCAGGAGCGCCAGGTGGACGCTGTCGTCGTGCAGGAGCCGGTCGCCTCGCAGTGGAGCGACGTGCTCACCGAGGTCACCGGTGTCCAGCCGCAGTCGGTCGACGGCGTCTCGATCTGGCAGCTGCCGCCTGCGACCGGTTCGGACAGCGCATCCTGACCCGCTGGTAGCCTCGCCGAACATGACGACGTCGACGAAGGTACGCGCCTGGGTGCGCTGGGTGATCGCGATCGCCGCGCTCGCAACGGTGGCTGCCGCATGCACCGTCGGCGATCAGCCGACGGTCGTTGCGCCGACGGCGACGCCATCGCCGCTCGAGATCGACTGGGCGGGCCCGGTCGTGTCGGCGCCATTGCCCGACGCCGTCGATGCGACGGCGTTCGACACCCGATGGCCGATCAAGCACGTGATCTTCGTGATCAAGGAGAACCGCAGCTTCGACAACATCTTCGGCCGTTTCCCGGGCGCCGATGGCGTGCGGTTCGGCATGCGCAACGGCGAGCGCGTCCCGCTGGTGCCCGCGAGCAGCGGGCGCACCGAAGACATCCCGCATTGCCGCGAATGTTCGATCCAGTCGATCAACGGCGGCAAGATGGATGGCTTCGGCGACCAGATCCACGGCGACAACGCGTACACGCAGTTCCGTCCCCACGAGGCGCCGAACTACTTCGCGCTCGCGCACCGCTACACCCTGATGGACAACTTCTTCGCCTCCGCGCTGGGGCCGTCGTTCCCCAACCACCTCTACACGATCGCCGCGCAGTCGGGCGGCGCATACGCGAACCCGCGGCAGGATCTGCCGACGATGATCGCCAACGCGGCGCAGGGTCGCACCAAGTCCTGGGGCTGCGATATCTCGCAGCCCGCCTACGTCGATGTGTTCGATCCGGAAGGCGAATCGATCCAACTCCAGCCGTGCTTCGATTTCGCCACGGAGGGCGATCTGCTGACCGGCGCAAACATCCCGTGGACCTACTACGCGGCGACCAACAACCAGCTCGGCTACATCTGGTCGGCCTACTCGGCGATCGGCCGGTACCGCAACGACCAGGCCGTGTGGAACCGCTACATGCGCCCGGTCGACGACGTCGTGCGAGACGCGCGCAAAGGCAGGCTGCCGCCGGTCACCTGGGTGACGCCGCGCTTCGCCTTGTCCGAGCACCCCGACTACAACTTCTGCTACGGCGAGAACTGGACGACCGAGGTCGTCAACGCCGCCATGGCGAGCCCGGACTGGAAGAACACGGCGATCTTCCTCACGTGGGATGACTACGGCGGTTTCTACGACCATGTGCCGCCCCGTGAGGTCGACATGATGGGGTTCGGCATCCGCGTGCCGATGCTCGTGATCTCGCCGTACGCGAAACCCGGCTACGTCGATCACACGCAAGGCGAGTTCTCCTCGGTGCTGCGTTTCATCGAGGACAACTGGGGTCTGTCGAAACTGACCGCGCGCGACCGTCAGGCGGACAACCTGTCGGAGGCGTTCGACTTCTCACAGACGCCGCGCCGTCCGGAGCCGCTGCCGCTGCGTACCGACTGCACCGGTCCGAAATGGGATCCGGCGCCGGTCAATGGCGAGAACGCCGGTTAATTCTCGCCCTGGTCGCGCGTGAACCCCAGTTCGCCGTCGAACTCCTGCAGCTTCTCGATGTGCATCCAGCGGTGCTGCCGGCTGATCTTGACCAGCAGCTGATTGACGTCCTCATCGGGTAGGTCCCCCGGCGACTCCTTGATGATGAACCGGCACCGGAAATGATCGCCGGTCTCGGTCATCGCCCCGGTCGGTGGAAACACCTTCGTGCCGCGCGAGCTGATCATCTTCAGCGACAACTGTGTGTCGTGCGTGAGCTCCATCAGCGAGGCGCCGAGCTCGGAGGCGCTCAGCGGTGACTCGACGAAGACATCCAGACCGACCACGTTGCGGCTGGCCGGCCGGACGTAGTCGGGCGCGGGGTCCAGCACCGGCAGCACGAGCGGCTTCGCCTCGCGGATCGTCCAGGTCTCGGTGCGCGTACCCAGATTGCCGATGATCGCCTCGGTGTACGCGGTGGTCGATGTGCCGCGGTCATAGCCGACGACATCGCCCGTGAGCACGCCCGATTCGAGCGTCACGAACACCGCGTGCTCGATCATGGAGGCTTCTTCGAACAACCCGAGGTAGCGAAGCATCATCACGGAGGACAGGATCATCGCCGTCGGATTGATGACGTCTTTGCCGGCGTATTTGGGCGCCGACCCGTGCACCGCTTCGAAGATGGCGACCTCGTTGCCGATGTTTGCGCTGGGCGCGAACCCGAGCCCACCGATCAACGCGCTGCTCAGGTCGGACAAGATGTCGCCGTTCATGTTGGTCATCACCAGCACGTCGAACTGCTCCGGGCGCTTCACGAGCTGGTGCGCGGCGTTGTCCACGATCACGTGCCACGACTCGATCTCGGGGTAGTCGGGGGCGACGTGCTCGAACGCGCGCTTCATCGTGCCTTCCGAGAACTTCAAGATGTTGGCCTTCGTCGCGCACGCGACCGAGCTTCGCCCCTCACTGCGCGCGTACTCGAACGCGAATCGGGCGATCTTCTCCGAGCCCTTCACGCTGATCAGCTTCAACGCTTGCGATACGCCCGGCGTCTGCAGGTACTCGATGCCGGCATACAGATCCTCGACGTTTTCGCGCACGACCACGAGATCGATGCCACGACCCGAATACGGCGTGGTGACGCCCGGCATCTCGCGCACGGGCCTCACGTTGGCGTAGGTTTCGAACAGCTTTCGCAGTGTCACGTTCGCCGACTTCTCGCCGAAACCGACGGGGGTCTCCAACGGACCCTTCAACGCCACGCGCGTACTCGCGATCGAATCCATCGTGTCTTGCGGCACCCCGCTGGGCAGACCGCGCTTGAACACCTCTGCCCCGGCTTCGTGCTCGTCCCAGTCGATCAGTGCCCCAGAGGCCTCGACGATGCGACGGGCCGACGCCACGACCTCCGGACCGATGCCGTCGCCGGGGATCAAGGTGACGGGGATCCGGGCGCTGGTGTCGCTCACGTTCGTCCTCCTTCAACCTCGCTCGTCACGTGATCCTGCTCAATCGTACCGGCAAGGGTTCATGGCTATCTCGTGGCGAGAGCCCGACGGGAGCCACCGCTGGGTAGCATGGGGCGATGCCCGCCCGCCCGTCTGTCGTCGTGCGCCTGTTCGCCGTCGTGTGTTTGCTCGGACTCGTCGCCGTCGCCTGCACGACGGCCACACCGACGACCTCGCAGACAGGCGTGACCAGCACGGCGCCGTCCTCCCCCGACAGCTCCACCCCGCAGCCACAGGTGCCGACCTGGCCCGAGGGCGCAACGGCGCCCGACCCGCAGGCCGCCCCCTCGGGTGTCGATCTGCGGCCGCTGAAGAACCCGCCCGACCGCCGGCCGGCCGATGACGACAGTGCGCCGATCGATCCTGCCAAAGGCATCGACAACATCAACCACGTCGTGTTCATCGTCATGGAGAACCGATCGTTCGATCACTACTTCGGCACGTACCCGGGCGCCGACGGCATCCCGATGGACGCGAACGGGGTGCCGACCGTGTGTCAGCCCAATCCGCGAACGGGCGCCTGCGACAAGCCGTTCCACGACACGAACTTCATCGATCAGGGAGGGCCGCACGGGCACATCGCCTCGACCATCTCGGTGGACGGCGGCAAGATGGACGGGTTCATCAAGGCGCTGTACACGCAAGGAAACGGGTGCATGCTGCACCCGACCGAGCCACCGTGCCCCCAAGCGGTGAACGGCCCGCAGAGCCAGCCCGACATCATGGGGTACCACACGGGTCGCGAACTGCCGAACTACTGGGCGTACGCGAACCGGTACACGCTGTTCGATCGCATGTTCGCGCCGGTGGATTCGTGGACCTTGCCTTCGCATCTGTTCATGCTCTCCGGCTGGTCGGCGTACTGCCCCGACTTGACCGACCCGATGAGCTGTCACTCGGAACTCGCGTTCCACGGCGCCAACGCCTATGGCGACAACTGGGACAACCAATGGCCCGGAGCGACTTGGCGCGCGGAAGACGCGACGAAGTACCCACGCCCCTACATCTGGGCTCCCGTGACGTGGCTGCTCTACCAGCAGGGCGTGAGTTGGGGGTACTTCGTGGGGGAGGGGTCCTGCATCGCGCCGCCGTGCAGCGGTTTGACGGGACCCAAGACCGCCGACGTGCAGAACCCGCTGCCGGGCTTCCTTGCGACCGAGGCCACCGGCCAGATGGCGAATATCCGTTCGAACGAAGACTTCCTGTCGATGGCGGCACAGGGCAACCTGCCGTCGGTGTCGTGGATCGTGCCGGTGAAGGACGCCGGCGACCATCCGCCCGACGACATCTCCCGGGGCCAGGCCTACGTGACCAAGATGATCAACGCCGTGATGCGCGGACCGGCCGACCAGTGGAACCACACGGCGATCTTCGTGACCTGGGACGATTGGGGCGGCTTCTATGACCACGTACGCCCGCCCGTCGTCGATGAGAACGGATGGGGTATGCGGGTACCCGCGTTCCTGGTCAGCCCCTGGGCGAAGTCGGGGTACATCGATCACACGACGCTCAGCTTCGATGCGTTCTTGAAGTTGGTCGAAGACCGATTCCTGCACGGGCAGCGACTCGATCCGCTGTCGGACGGATGGCCCGACAGTCGCCCCACCGTGCGCGAGGAGATCGCCAAGCTCGGATCCTTGGATGGCGCCTTCGACTTCACCGGCGACCCGCGCAAGCCGCTGGTACTCCCGTTAGAGCCTGGCTACCAAGGCGGCTGAGCGAGGTCAGGACCCGCCCGGACGCGCGCGTGCGGCCCGCCCGCCCAGCCTGAAGAAGTCGCGTTCGGCCTCCGTGGGCGCCAAAGCGGCAGCTCGTTCATAGGCGGTCGCTGCTTCAGCGCCCCTGTCGAGCCGCGCAAGCAGGTCGGCCCGCGTCGCGTGGAACGAGTAGTAGTTGTCGAGGTCCAACGCTTCCACCAAGGTCAAGGCGGCGGCAGGGCCGTGCACCTCACCCACCGCGATCGCTCTGTTCATCGCGACGACGGGCGTTGGCGAAACCGCAAGGAGCCGGTCATACAGCGCAACGATCCGGCCCCAGTCCGTCTGCTCGATGCTCGAAGCGTCGGCGTGCACGGCGTTGATCGCGGCCTGGAGCTGATACGGGCCGCCTCGGTTGCGCCGAAGGCCTTCGCGCACGATCGCCTGGCCCTCGGCGATCAGGCCCCGATCCCATCTCGATCGATCCTGCTCTGCAAGGACGACGAGCGATCCGTCGGCCGCGGTGCGCGCGCCGCGGCGAGATTCGCTCAGGAGCAGCAACGCCAACAGACCGGCGACCTCCGGCTCGTCGGGCATGAGTGCCGCCAGCAACCGCGCCAGGCGGACGCTCTCCAGGCACAGACTCGGCTCGGACTCGCTGGTGAGTCCGGCGTTGAAGATGAGGTAGATCACCGCAAGCACGGGGCGAAGGCGATCGGGCAACTCCTGCGCACTCGGTACGCGGTAGGGGATGCGCGCGCCTTTGATCTTGCGCTTGGCCCGGGCCAGGCGCTGCGCCATGGCCGGTTCGGCCACGAGGAAGGCGCGAGCCACTTCAGCCGTCGACAGCCCGCCGAGCAAGCGAAGTGTGAGTGCGACCTGGGCCTCGGTGGACAGCGCCGGGTTGCAGCAGGTGAAGATGATACGAAGACGGTCGTCGTGCACGTGAGCCACCTCTTGCGCTGCCTCGGCAGCGTCGTCGTCGAACGACAGCGCCGCCGCTTGTTCGACGAGTTCTCGTCCGCGCGACTCCCGGCGCAGACGGTCGATCGCGCGGTTGCGGGCGGTCGTGGTGATCCACCCACCAGGGTTGGGCGGAAACCCGTCGACCGGCCACTTGCCGAGGGCGACGATGAACGCCTCTTGGACCGCATCTTCGGCGAGGTCGATGTCGCCGAACAAGCGGATCAATGTGGCTACGGTTCGGCCCGACTCTTCGCGAAACGTCCGACCGATCGCCGCCGCGTCGACCGCGCTGGAGACATCGACGACGCGGCGTTCAGGCGTCGGGCATCTCCCAGAACGGGCGGACCTCGATCGGGTGGCCGATCGCTTCGGTGGTCTTGGACGCCCACACGAGCGCGGCGTCCAGGTCATTCGCCTCAATGATGTAGAAGCCGCCGAGGTGTTCCTTCGACTCGGCGAAAGGCCCATCGGTGGTTAGCAGTTCGCCGCCCGACATGCGCACGACCGTGGCGGTGTCCGGTTCGGTCAGCCTGCCGGAGAAGAGCAGGTGGCCGCCGGACTTCATCTCCTCCTCGAGGGTGTTGATCCTTTGCATCATCTGTTGCATATCTTCCGGCGTCCTCTCGGGGCCGGCCTCGCCGGCGACGCTATGGACGGAAAACAGGTACTGGGCCATGGGGTCCTCCTTTGGCTCGGGCGGGC
>JANMPG010000213.1:0-22854 GCA_031369745.1 Actinomycetes bacterium | reverse complement strand
GGTCTTGGACGCCCACACGAGCGCGGCGTCGAGATCGACTGCTTCGATGATGTAGAAACCACCGAGGTGTTCCTTCGACTCGGCGAAGGGGCCGTCGGTCGTCATGACGGCGCCGTCGCTCATGCCCACGACCGTGGCGGTTTCCGGATCGAGCAGCTTGCCGGAAAAGACCAACGCCCCGTCTGCCTTCATGTCCTCCTCGAGAGCCTGGATCTTCTGCCAGGACCGCTGCATCTGTTCTTGGGTCATCTCGGGGCCGGCATCGCCCGCGACGCTGAAGGCGGAGAACATGTACTGGGCCATCGGATCCCTCCTGTCGAGCGTCGGCGGGCTGGTCCCGCCGTTCACCCACCTACGAACGCGGTCTGCCGAGAATGACAGGCCGTTCACGAACGCCTGCAAGCTGGCCCGCCTGGATTCGAACCAAGACCAACTGATCCAGAGTCAGTCGTGCTGCCGTTACACCACGGGCCACCGGATGCGTGAGCACTGTAACAAGCCGTCGACGACATGCTCGCAGGCGGTTTGACCGCTGTCGCCAGGGAGAGGTAGCGTAGCAACGGTTCCTGAGTGAGTGGAGGACACCGTGAACAAGGGCGGCTTGGTTGCAGAGGTTGCGAAGCGAACCGGCGTGTCGAAGGCCGAGGTCGCCCGCGTCATGGACGCGTCGATCGACGTGATCCGCGAGACCGTTGTCGGAGGGGAACGGGTGACATTGGCCGACTTCGGCACCTTCGAGCGAAAGCACCGCAACGAGCGCATCGCGCGCAATCCGCGCAAGCCCGACGTGCCGATCGTCGTGCCGGCTCGTGATCTGCCCTCGTTCACCGCGGGCAAGGAATTCCGCGCGCAGGTATTAGGCGGGTAACGCTCGGCTACATCGTCACCAGGTGCAGGCTGCGTGCGACGACGACGTCGGTGGTCGACTCGAGCTCGAAGCGAACCCGCTGCCCGATCCGCAGCAGCAAGATCGAGGGATCTTCCAGCGAGCGATCGTCGATCGCGATCTCAGTTCGGTCATCGGTCAGTAGCGAGCCCGTGTGGCTCTGGGCGTCGTAGCTCTTGATCGTTCCTTGCACGTCGTCTCTCCTTACATCCCGCTCGCGCGCGGTCCCATGCGTTCGTCGACCCGAAGATCGCGGAGCACCTCTCGGGTGCGGGTGGCCCGAGAGCTGTGGAGCACGATCAGGATATCGTCCGGCACGTCGAGGTCGAACGCGAGCTCCGGCCGCTCAATCACCGCGGTGGGAAGGTCGGCCTCCGCCGCGGCTTGCAGATGTTTGCGATACGAGTCCGGGCCGAAGTGCGCGCCGATCGCTTGCGCCGGGCGCCGAAGCAGCACGTTGGTCCCGCGCTCGTCCGCCGACGGAGCGATCACGACGGGCCCGAGGGTGTGGACGGCTCGGGTCAGGGCGGCCGCGGTGATGAGCGGGGTATCGGGAAGCACGACCGCGAGCGCGTCGAGGCCGCGGCCGACCGCCTCCGCCTCGGCCTGGCGTATCGCCTCGCCCAGCGGGCCTTCCCGCTCGACGATCGGTAGCGCCCCTCGGCGCACCGCGACCTCCAAGACCGCTTCGTCCGGCGACACGACCCACGTCGCCCACCCGGGGACGGCGAGCGCCGCATCGAGGACGTCTTCGAGCATCGCGAGGGTGAGGGCCGCGCGCTCCAGGGGGTCGAGCAGCGGATCCAGGCGCACCTTCGCGTCGTCGAGCGATTTCACCGGCAGAACCATCGCGTGCATGCGGTGCAGCCTAGCCGAGTCGATGCGATAGCCTCTCGGCCTTCGACGCAGGGAAAGGGCTGTCACATATGACGACACTGGCGTTGCGCCTGGCGCCTCCGAGATCCAGGTCCGTCCCAAGAGCGGTCTTCCTCGTGGCCTGTGCGACGGTCGGCGCCGCGATGATCGCGGGCCTCGCGCAGTTCACGGTGTATCTCCCGTTCACGCCGGTCCCGATCACCGGGCAGACGCTGGGCGTGCTGCTCGTGGGCGCCGCCTACGGTCCGGCGCTCGGCGGCGCGACCGTCGGGCTGTACCTGCTGTGGGCCGTCGCGGGGCTGCCCGTGCTGGCGCTCAATGCCGACGCGACGCACGACACCGGCTGGCACGTGCTGACGTTGTCGCTGGCCTCGGCGGGCTACCTCTGGGGCTTCTTGGCGGCTTCGGTTCTCGTGGGGTGGCTGTCCAGGCGCGGTTGGGACCGCAGCTTCCGCTCCTCGGTCAGCGCGATGTTCTTCGGCGAGGCCGTGATCTACCTGTTCGGGATCCCGTGGCTGATGGCGTCGCTCGACATCGGGATCCGCAAGGCGCTCGTGTGGGGCCTGTATCCGTTCGTGATCGGCGACGTGATCAAGCTGCTGCTTGCCGCCGCGGCGCTGCCGCTCGCGTGGGCGGCTATGGATCGATACCGACCGCAGGAGGATCCCTCCGCTGGCTGAACCCTGGTTCCACGGCATCCGCTGGACGGTGTTCCCGCTGCTGCGGGTCTGGTTCCGCTGGCGGTTCGAGGGTCTCGACCGGATACCCGCCACGGGGCCCGCCGTGATCGCCTGCAATCACGCGTCCTACCTCGATCCGCTGGTGAACGCGTATGCCGTCGTCAAGTCGCGGCGCCGACCTCGGTTCCTGGCCAAGCAGGAGCTGTTCGGGGCGCCGGGCATCAAGTGGGCGCTGCGCGGCACCCGTCAGATCCCGGTGGCCCGCGGCACCGGTGAACAGTCGTCGTCGCTGCGCGCGGCCGAGGAGGCGCTTGCACGCGGCGAGCTGGTGGTGGTGTACCCGGAAGGCACCGTCACGACACGGTCCGACGGGTTGCCGATGAGCGGCAAGACCGGCACCGTTCGTCTCGCCTTGGCCGCGGGCGTGCCGATCATCCCGATGGTGAGCTGGGGATCGGCTCCCGTCTGGCAGAAGTCCGGGCGCGGATCGCTTCGCCCGGGTCGCCCCGTGTGGCTGCGTGTCGGCCGGCCGATCGATCTGCGCGATCGCGGTGTCGAGCTCGCCGACCACGACGGCGTCCGCCGGCTCACCGACGAGCTGATGGAGGTCTTGACGCAGGATGTCGAGCGTCTGCGACTGCGGTATCCGGCTCGTTGGGCCACCCGCTAGGCTGAGTCGGTGGAACCCCGTCGCCGTGTTGCCGTGCTGTTCGGCGGCAGGTCCTCCGAGCACGAGATCAGCTGTCTTTCCGCGCGTTCGGTGATCGACGCCCTCGATCCGGCCACGACCGAGGTCATCCCGATCGGGATCGCGCGCGACGGCCGCTGGCATGTCATGTCGGGGCCTCCCGCGCTTCCCGCCGAGATCGGTCGCCTGCCTGAGGTGATCTCGGCGGAGGGAGTGGTGGCCAAGCTCGCCGATGACGTGGTCGGCCACCCCGAGCTCGAGCTCGCCGACGGGTCCCGCGCGGCGTTCGACGTCGTCTTCCCGGTGTTGCACGGACCCCAGGGCGAGGACGGAGCGATCCAAGGACTGCTCGAGCTCGCCGGCGTGCCGTACGTGGGCGCGGGAGTACTCGGCAGCGCCCTGGGCATGGACAAAGCGATGCAGAAGGCACTGTGGGCCGGCGCGGGGGTCCCTGTGGTTCCCCATGTCGTCGTCAGCGAGCACGAGTGGCTCGATGACCCCCAGGCGGTGTCGGCTCGCGCGGCGGCGCTGGGATACCCGGTGTTCACGAAGCCGGCGTCGCTCGGGTCCTCGATCGGGATCTCACGCGTGCTCGATGCGTCGTTGCTCGACGACGCGATGCAGGAGGCATTCCGCTACGAACGCAAGGCGGTGATCGAACAGGCGATCCACCCGGTGCGCGAGATCGAGTGCGCGGTGCTCGGCAACGACGAGCCCGTTGCCTCGGTGTGCGGGGAGATCGTGCCCCGGGGGCACGACTTCTACGACTACGACGCGAAATACCTGGACGTGGACGGTGCCGACCTATTGATCCCGGCACCGATCGCGCCACAGCTCGCCGAGCGGATCCAACGGTTGGCCGTCGTCGCGTTCTCCGCGATCGCGTGTGCAGGCATGGCCCGCGTCGACATGTTCGTTCGCGACGACGATGTCTGGGTCAACGAGATCAACACGATCCCCGGCTTCACGTCGATATCGATGTACCCCAAGCTGTGGGAGGCGAGCGGCCTGCCCTATCCCGACCTGGTGCAGCGACTACTCGACCTCGCCGTGGAGCGGTTCGACGTCGAGCGGGCCAAGCGCGTCGACGTACGAGAGCTGCACGAACGCCCGGACGCGTAGCGTCGACGGGATCCCTTCGACTACAGGTGCACCACCGGGCAGGTCAACGTGCGGGTGATGCCCTCGACGGATTGGATCCGCGCGACGACCAGCTTGCCCAGATCATCGACGGTCTCGGCCTCTGCGCGCACGATGACGTCGTACGGACCTGTGACGTCCTCTGCATCGGTGACGCCGTGGACCGCGCGGACCTCGGCGGCGACGGCGGCAGCCTTGCCGACTTCGGTTTGGATCAAGATGTAGGCGTTCACCATGTGTGGGTTCCTCCTCGCGGTGAAGGGAGGCACATGCTACGGCCCGCGCACGACCGGACGCAACGCGGCATCATCCAGGGGTGTTTACCGATCGGCGCGAGGCTGGCGAGCGGCTTGCGGTGGTGGTGGCCCGTATCGTCGAGCCGCCTGCCGTGGTCCTTGGCATCCCACGGGGTGGGGTTGTCGTCGCCGAACGGGTGGCCGACATGTTGGGGTGGCCTCTGGACGTGGTCGTGACCAAGAAACTGGGAGCGCCGGGCAACCCCGAGCTCGGCATCGGAGCGGTGGCCCCCGGCATACGAGTCTTGGACGACCAGGTCATCGGGGCACTCGGTATCGGCGAGGCATGGGTCGAGGCGGAATCGTCGCGCGCGCTGACCGAGGTGCAACGTCGCATGCTCGCGTATCGGCAGGCGCTGCCCGCCACAGACATCGAGGGTCGCGTGGTCGTGGTCGTGGACGACGGCGTCGCAACCGGCGGAACCGCCCGCGCGGCGGGTCGGTGGGCGCGCCTGGCCGGCGCAACCCGAGTGATCCTCGCCGCGCCCGTGGCACCCGCGAGCGCCGAGCGCCGGTTGCGCGATGTCTTCGACGACGTCATCGCCGTCGAGGTCCCGGAGGTCTTCCAAGCCGTGGGACAGTGGTACGAGAACTTCGACCAGGTCACGGATGGGGAGGTACGCGCGGTGCTCGAGGCTCGATCCGCTTGAACCCGGTCGAACTCGTCGTCGCCGCGGTCTTCGCCGGTCTCGCCGTTCGCTCGGCGATCTACTGGGCGAGGCACCGATTCGAAAGCCAGGACACGGTCGACGAGCTGTTGTTCGCCGCCTTCGTGACCGGGCGTGTCGGCACCTGGCTGTTGGCAAGCTGCCTGTTCGTGCTGTTCGGCACGATCTCGGCGCGGGGCCGCGGCTATACCGACGAGGCCGGCCAGTATGCGTGGCTGTTCATCGTGTTCCTCGCCCTCGGCGGGATGCAGTTGCTCGCCGGCTGGTTCCTCGGGGCGCGAGGCCCCCGGGCTAGCCGACGGCCTTGATGATGTCCTCCGACAGCTGCGTGAACTGCTGCAGGTGTGCGACCCGATCGGTCTTGAGCGTTTCGACGATCGCCGTGTACTCCTCGCCGCGCCCCTGGGCCACGTACAGACGTCGCGGCTGCAACTTCTCCGCGTCGTCGAGGTCGGGGACCGAAGCCGCCACCTGGTAGCCGAAGTCGGGGTCTTCCTCGAACACGATGGTTCGTTCTGCGATGCCCTTCACGCATGCCGAGGTGTCGGGGATGCGCAGCTTCTTGGACCGCTCATCGCCGTCCTTGCCTGCGACGCGTCCCGTGTTGAGCAGATAGGTCTCGATCGGATGCGTGGCGAGCAGCTCTAGTAAGCGGTTGCCCTGCAGACCATGTGGAAGCGGAAAGAACGGGTTGGTGCCGGGCACCCGAAGGAACTTGCCCTCCTCGGCCGCCCCACCGGCCGAGGTGCCGGTGGTCTCACCCAGCATGAAGAACGCCGCGGCCTGCTCCTGGGACAGCTTGGCGACGGCCGGGATGATGTTCTCGTTGCGGTTGAGGATCAGCAGGTAGTCCACCGTGCCGACGTTGCGCGCGCCCTCGTAGGACAGCAGATCCTTCATCTCGAACACCGCACGACCGTTCTTGGTGTAGTTCTCGTTGAAGAAGTCGACTGTGCCGTCGTCGTCTTGGTAGGCGTTTTCAAGATACGAGGTGGCCTTCACGACGGCGCCGTGGATCGAGGGCTCGAAGTCGGGATCCAGACCGAACGTCTTGGCGAAGCAGCCATCCTCGGTGCCGAAGGCGTGTCCGCCCGGCATCAGCCCCACGAAGTCGTCCTGGATCGGTTTGGAGCCGTTCTGCGTCGTGAAGGTCGTCGTGGTCTTGCCCGTGCCGGACAGCCCGATGATCATGAAGACCTTGTCGCCGTCGCCGGTCGGGATCACCTTGAGCCCAGCGTGCAGCGCGAGACCGCCCTTGTTGTAGACGATGTCGTTCCACATGCGCAGGCCGCCCTTCTTGGACTCCCCGAAGTAGTCGGAGTTCAACACGCGCGTCGTGTAGTGATCGAGGTCGACAGCGATGAGTCGGTCGTCGGGGTAGCCCTCGGCCTTCAGTCCCGGCGTGTAGATGACCTGGACCTCGGGCTCCGCGCCATCGGTGCGCTCGAAGTACAACTTCTGCTGCATGCCGGCGATGTTGGCGTAACGCTTCTCCATCACGAGCCGGGCGGCCGTGCGCATCTCGGGGTCGTTGCCGATGTAGCCGTCGATCACGATCACGTCGTGCTCGGCGATATACGCGTCTTGGAGTGCCGCGACCGTGTCGTAGTCGGCGCGGGTCATGGTCTTGCCGCTCGACTCGCGGTCGACCACATAGGTCGACGCGGCAGAGCGCGACAACACCGTCGTTTGGACGTTCACGTTGCCGTACTCCGTGATCCGCGCCTCCGGCATCTGCTCGGTGAACTCGCGCAGCTCCTGCGGGGTCGGGTTATCGAACACCTGTGCCATATCTGGGGCCTCCTCGGATGCGAAGTACGTCACAGCCTGCGTTTCCCTGCGGCGTGGAGAACGGTTGCCAGTGTATCGAACGCCCATGCGCGGACTGCGGCCATGCGCTGGGGCGCATGTCGTACAGACAGGCCAAACGTTTGGCCGGTTCGGAACCGGGCGCCCAGGCCTGGCCCAACCGGGCCATAGGGGATAGGCCGCACGAGTTTCAAGCACGAGCCCTCGACGGTCGACGATTCGTGGGTAGCCCGCGTCCTGCGGGTTCGGAGGAATGCATGCGCAGAGGCCTCACGTTCGAGGCGGCGAAGAAGCTGCACCGACGGCGCGGACGCTGGTTGGTGTTCGCGTCCGTTGCGGCGTTGTCGATCGGGATGACGGCTTCGCTCGCGGGCGCGACCGCATGGGGTGCGAACCGGCGCGACGCCGCGGAGGCACGATTCCGCGACTCGATCGAGCTGCGGCACGATCACCTCGCCGTCACGGTCCGCTCCTACCGCCGCATGCTCACCGTGACACAGGGGTTCTTCGCCATCGCCGATCCGACGAGCGATCAGTTCCTGCGGTTCACGGACTCGCTCGAACTCGCTGACGCGCGCCCGGCGGTCATCGCGCTGCAGTTCATCCGTCGAACGCGCGACCCGGTAACTGGCGATGTCAGCTATCCCATCACGATGGTCGCGCCACGCACGGCCGCGCCCGCGTTGCTCGGTACCGACCTGGCATCCGACGCCAGCGCACGCGCCGCACTCGAACTGGCTGGCGCCGACGGCGGGGTGACCATGACGCCGCCGCAAGCCAACACGTACCGGCAGCTGCGGATGCAGATGCTCGCGCCCGTCATCCGCAACGGCCAAACGGTCGGCTGGGTAGGCGCGACGCTGGATCCGGCGGTCCTGGCCAACGAGATGTTGGAGGATCCACAGCCGGGCACCCGCGCAAGCGTCAGCTGGGATTCGGGCGGCGCATTGATAGGCACGACCGAGGGGGAGGGCGTCGGAGGAGGGGATCCGGCGATCTTCGAAGCGACGGACCATATGCTCGCAGAGGGGACGCCCTGGACACTGTACGTCTCTGCGACCAGGGCGTTCGACCCGCAAGCGGTGGGGTTCCCGTGGGCGCCCTTCACGATCGGCGCGATCATGACGATCATCCTCGCGCTCGTGCTGTTCTGGCTGGGCCGCTCCCGCGTCGCCGCATTGGATCTGGCGGCGAGCCTTGGCCTTGACCTCGCGGCGTCACAGGCCCGAGCCAAGGCGGTCATGGACAGCGCCGTGGAGGCGATCGTCACGGCCGATGCCGCCGGACACATCGAATCGGCCAACCCCGCGGCGGAAGCCTTGTTCGGCTGGTCGGAGATCGAGCTCGCCGGGCGACCGATCGCCGACATCGTGCCGATCTTTGGCGCCTCCCCCGATGGACCGGATCCGCGTGACGGGGACTGGGACGAGCGCGAGCACATGATGGAAGGGCGTCGCAAAGACGGAACGTCGCTGCCCCTGGACGTATCGCTGGCAACCACGGCGGTCGGGGGCAACGAGATGCTCACCGTGATCGCGAGGGATGCGACCGTTCGCAAGCTGCACGAGGATCAGCTCGAGCATCAGGCGACACACGACCCGCTGACCGGCCTCGCGAACCGCAAGCTGTTCGACGAGCTGCTCGTGCGTGCCGTGTTCCGTTCCGAGCGATCACGACGGGCGATCGCCGTGCTCTACATGGACCTGGACGGTTTCAAGGATGTCAACGACGTGTTCGGCCACCAGGCGGGCGACCGGGTCCTCACGGAGACCTCTCGACGCCTTGAACGGGTTATCCGCCCGGGCGACATCGTGGCGCGCATGGGCGGGGACGAGTTCGTCGTGCTGTGCGAGAACCTCGCGTCGCCGGACGACGCTGAGAAGATCGCCACGCGTATCGTGCAGACGATCGGCAAGCCGATCCCGGTCGCGGCCGGCGTGGCGACCGTGACGGCAAGTGTCGGGATCTCGATCGGCTCGCTCGGTGAAAGCGCGGCCTCCATCGTGGCACGGGCCGACGAGGCGATGTACCGCACGAAGCAAGACGGGAAGGCGGGCTACCGGTTCGCCAGCTCGATCATCGGCTGACCGTGCGGTCCTGGACTATCCGCGGGCGGCGCGAACGACCTTGCCGGCCTTGATGCAGCTCGTGCACGCGTTCACGCGCTTGGGAGAGCCATCGATCAGCGCGCGAACGCGCTGGATGTTCGGGTCCCACCGGCGGTTGTTCCGCTTGTGCGAGAACGTCACCGACTTGCCGAACCACGGCTTCTTTCCACAGATGTCACACACGGCTGCCATAGTCGGACCAGCGTACCAAAGCCGTCGCTACGAACCGGATGCCCGGGCGATGGACCTGATCCCCGCATCGAGGTCGTGTGCCGAGATCTGACCGGGAACGGTCGAGCGGAGCGTGCCGTCCGCGTCGAAGAACAGCGTCGCGGGTGGGCTGAACAATCCGTACGACACCGCGATGGCGTTCGTCGGGTCGAACACGCTGGGGTACGGCACGCCGTAGTCGGCGATGAACGAGGTCGCTGCCGAGCGATCGTCCGAGAGGTCCACGCCGACGAAGCGGACCTGGTCGCCCCAGCGTTCGTGTGCCGCGACGAGATCCGGGGTTTCCTCCTTGCACGGGGGACACCACGAAGCCCAGAAGTTCACGACGACCGGCGTGCCGTGTTGCTGTGCGATCATCGCGCGGAAGGTGGCGGGGTCCATGGATGGAAGCGCGTCGGCGCTGGTCGGCAACAGCGCCGTCGCCGGAAGGGGTGTTGTGGGCGTCGCCGACGAACACCCCGACAGCGTCGCCGTCACTGCCAAGGCGAGGGGAAGCATCCGCATCGGCCACCGTGTCATGCAAGCATGGTAGAACCCGAGACCGTGAAGGACAGCCGATGCCGCTGAACCCCGACGATCCGATCGTCGCGATCGACGCACGGCTGGCGGCTCGTAGAGCCGGGCGTTCCAAGGGTCCCGAAGCCCATGTCGTGTTGGCCGAAGGCCTTGGGATCGCGTCGGTCGGGCAGTTGCTGCACCACTACCCGCGTCGATACATCGATCGCTCGCGGGTGCTGTCGATCGGGCAACTGAAGATCGATGCCTACGCGACCGTCATCGCGACCGTGCGTTCGGTGGATAAACGCCAGATCCGCAGGGCGCGCAAGGGCCGCCCGCAGTGGATGGTCGTGGTCACGATCGGCGATGGCACCGGTTTCCTCGACCTGACCTTCTTCAATCAGCCGTGGGTCACGGGTTGGTATCCGCCCGGCTCCGAGCTTGCCGTGTCCGGTGTCGTGCAGCTGTATCGACGCAGGCTCCAGCTGGCGAACCAGGAGGTGGAGGTGCTGCGCGGCGACGACCAGGACCTGGTCCACACGGGCCGCATCACGCCCGTGCATCCCGCGGCCGAAGGCATCACCCCGCGGACGATCCGAGAACTCGTGTGGCTCGCGTTCGATCAGCTGGCGCCGCAGCCCGATCCGCTGCCCGAGGATGTTCGCACGGCCGAGGCGCTGACCGATCGGGGTCAGGCGCTGCGCTGGATCCATTTCCCGCAAGACGATCGACAGCTCGCGACGGCGCGCGAGCGGCTGAAGTTCGACGAGTTGTTCACGCTGGAGCTCGGTGTGGCGTTCCGCAAGCAGCGGCTGGCGGCGCAGCGAACAGGCGTGGAGCACCGCGCCACCGGGCCACTCACCGATGCCCTGGCGACCGCGCTGCCGTTCGTGCTCACGCCCGCACAGGACCGCGCGATTGCCGAGGTAGATCGCCAGATGCAGGCACCGCAGCCGATGAATCTGCTGCTGCAAGGCGACGTCGGCGCGGGCAAGACCGTCGTGGCGCTGCACGCGTGTTTGGTCGCGATCCAGTCCGGCCACCAGGCGGCGATCATGGCCCCGACCGAAGTGCTGGCTGGACAGCATGTGCGTTCGGTGAGCGCGTTGCTGGACGGTATCGGAGCGGTCGCGTTCCTCGACACGCCGAACGCCGACCCGGGTCGCGACGATCAGGGCTCGTTGTTCGGCGTGACGCGACCCGAGCCTGACGTCGAGCCTGCGTTCACCTACGCGCTGTTGTCGGGCAGTGTCACGGGCAAGGACCGCGATCTGGTGATCGCGGGCGTGGCCGACGGCGCCGTCGACCTCGTCATCGGAACGCACGCGCTGGTCCAGGAGGGGGTCGCGTTCGCCGACCTGAGTCTCGCGGTCGTGGACGAGCAACATCGCTTCGGGCTGCATCAGCGCATGGCGCTTCGCGGCAAGGGCGGCGACGACATCGACGTCGTGATCATGACCGCGACCCCGATCCCGCGGACGCTGGCGCTGACCTACTACGGCGATCTCGACGTGGTGATCCTCGATGAGCTACCCGCCGGCCGGCAGCCGATCCGAACCATCGTGGCGCGCTTGGAGCAGGAGCGCGCCGACGCGGAAGAACTCGTGCGCGGTGAGGTTGCGGGCGGACGTCAGGCGTTCGTCGTGTGCGCAGCCATCGACGATGGCAACCGTGCGCAGGTCAAGGCTGCAGAGGTTGAAGCCGAGCGCCTGCGCGCCGACGTGTTCCCGGATCTTCGCGTGGAGCTGCTGCACGGTCGCATGCGCCCCAAGGACAAGGAACGGATCATGGACGTGTTCCGCACCGGCGGCACCGACGTGTTGATCTCCACCACGGTGATCGAGGTCGGCGTCGACGTGCCGAACGCGACGGTGATGCTCGTGGAAAACGCCGAGCGATTCGGGCTGGCGCAGCTGCACCAACTCCGCGGGCGGATCGGTCGCGGCGCGCACCCCTCGACCTGTGTGCTGTTCGATGCGTCGGAGCCCGCGAACGAAGAGGCGAGGGCGCGGGTCGACGCGATGGTGCGGACCACAGACGGGTTCGAACTCGCCGATGAGGATCTGCGTCTTCGCGGGGAGGGCACCTTGTTCGACACGCGCCAATCGGGGATGCCCGACCTGAAGCTCGTTCGTCTCGCCGAGGACATGGATCTCGTCAAGCGAGCGCGGGCGAGAGCGTTCGCCCTGGTCGCGGCCGATCCAAGCCTCACAGGGCACCCCGAGCTCCTGGACGAGTTGGCTCTTCGATTCTCGGGCTCGATCGATTGGCTGTTCCGATCTTGAGCCAAGGGCGCCCGGGGGCGCTCCGGGCGCCGGGCCGCCCAGCTAGCATCGCCGGTCGTGCGGATCATCGCGGGGATCGCCAAAGGGGTACGACTGGGGCCGGTGCCGCCGGGCACCCGACCGATGTCCGACATGGCCCGTGAAGGCCTGTTCGCGAGCCTTGGCCCCGATATCGTCGAGACACGCTGCCTGGATCTGTACGCAGGGACCGGCGCCGTCGGCATCGAGGCGCTGTCGCGAGGCGCGAGCCACGTCGTAGCGGTGGAGCGCTCGGCCAAGGCGGTCGCGGCGATCCGCGACAACCTGGGCCGGACCCGGCTGGACGCCCTGACCGCGGTGAAGGCCGACGTCGGCGCGTTCCTGCGCTCACATACTGCAGCGCAAGGGGTGTTCGATGTCGTCTTCCTCGATCCGCCGTACGACACGCCGGTTGAGGCGCTGGAGATGCCGCTGGCGAGCCTGGCGGCGGGATGGCTTGCCCCGGAGGGGTGGACCGTGATGCTGACCCGCGGTCATAAGGGCCTCCTGCCTGCGGTTCCGGTACACTGGGCCGTCGCGAGGCAACTCCGCTATGGGGACAGCCTCCTCACCTTGTACCGGGAGGAGCGATGGGCCTGACCGCCCTGTGTCCGGGAACGTTCGACCCGGTGACCAATGGGCATATCGATGTTGTCGGCCGTGCCGCAAGCATGTTCGACACGGTCGTGGTCGCCGTCTTGGGCAATCCCGCCAAGACGCCGTTGTTCTCCCTACCGGAGCGCATCGAGCTCTTGGAAGAAGCGGTTCGGGAGTTCCCGAACGCGCGCGTCGCATCGTTCGGCGGCCTGCTCGCCGACTATGCCCGCGAGCAGGGTGCCGACGTCATCGTGAAAGGCCTGCGGGCCGTGAGTGACTACGAATACGAGATCCAGATGGCACAGATGAACCAACGTATCGGCGAGATCGACACGCTATTCATGGCGACCAGTCCCAAGTGGTCGTTCTTGTCCTCGTCGTTGGTCAAGGAGGTTGCGAGCCTCGGCGGTGACGTGGAGGGACTCGTGCCCGACCATGTCCGCAAGGCACTGATCGACCGCCTGGGGGTGGCGTGATGGACCTCGCCACTCGATTGGCCCAGCTGGAGGAGATCGTTCGCGAGGCCAAGTCGATGCCGCTGTCCTCATCGGTGTTGATCAGCCGCGACGACGTGCTCGAGATGCTGCGCGAGATGCAGGAAGATCTGCCCGAAGAGATCAAGCAGGCCCGCTGGGTCGTGAAGGACCGCGAGGAGCTGCTCGCGAAGGCTCGTGCAGAGGGCGACCGCATCATCGAGCAGGGCCACGAGGAGCAGCGCCGCATGGCCATGAAGAACGAAGTCGCCCGTCGTGCGGAACAAGAGGCCGCGCAGATGTTGCAGGAGGCTGAAGATGCCACGGGCGGGATGCGACGGGAAGCCGAGGACTATGTCGACGCCAAGCTCGCGCAATTCGAGATCGCGTTGCGCAAGATCTTGGAGGACGCGCAGGCGACCGCTCGGTCGCTCGCCAAGACGCTGGATCAGGTCGAGGTCGGGCGCGAGCGTCTGCGCGCGCCCGTGACGGCGGCCGAGCAGCACTTTGCGCAGACACCCGAGCATCGCACGTCCGATCTGTTCGACGCCGAGATCGACGGCGAGGATCTGGGCTGATGAGCCTGGCCACGATCGACGTGCACGATCTGCTGGGTCACGCCGGCACCTCGCGGCGCCACGACGTGCTCGGCACGATCGACGGGCTGTCCACGGAGCTGGTCGCGGTTCCCGACGATGCCCCGCTCGGTGGGTCGCTGCTCCTGGAGTCCGTCGTCGAGGGTGTGCTCGTCTCCGGTTCCATCACCGGCACGTGGACGGTGCGCTGCGCCCGATGCCTCACCGAGCGCTCACAACCGTTCACCGTCGAGGTGAGCGAGCTGTTCGCCCTGGAGGCAGCCGACGATGCCGAGCCCAACGACGATGACGACGACGATCGCTACGCGTTGATCGACGCCGCTATCGACCTGGATCAGATGGTGCGTGACACCGTCGGGGTCGAGATGCCGTTCGCGCCGCTGTGTCAGCCCGCATGCCGTGGCCTGTGCGTGATCTGTGGCGGCAACCGCAACCTCGGCGAGTGCCCCGGCCACGAAACGCTGGACCCCCGGTTCGCCGTGTTGGCGGACCTGCTGCCCGATCTGCCAGACACCGACTGAAGCGAGGAAGGAAACGCCATGGCGGTCCCCAAGAAGAAGCAGAGCAAGACCCGCACCTCCAAGCGCCGAGCGAACTGGAAGGCCGAGGCGACGTCGTACAGCTCGTGTCCCCAGTGCAAGCAGCCGAAGATGCCGCACCGCGTGTGCGGCAACTGCGGGTACTACGCGGGCCGCCAGGCGGTCGAGGTCGAGTAGCCAGGTGCGGCACCGGGTCGAGCAGCCGCTGGAAGCGCTGGATCGCGCCCTTGGGGTTCGGTTCCACGACGCCGGCTTGCGCGAGGCGGCCCTCACGCACCGCTCCTACGCCTTCGAGAATGGTTCGTCGGTCAACAACGAGCGATTGGAGTTCCTCGGCGACTCGGTCCTCGGGTTGGTCGTGACCGACATGGCGTATGTCACATATCCGCAGAAGCCCGAGGGTCAACTCGCGAAGCTGCGAGCGGCGATCGTGAACATGCATGCGCTCGCCGACGTCGCCCGAGGTCTCGGCGTGGGCGACCTCGTGCTGCTGGGCAACGGCGAGGAGCGATCGGGCGGCCGCGACAAGGAGAGCATCCTGGCCGATGCGCTCGAGGCGATCTTCGGCGCCATCTACCTCGATCAGGGCCTGGTACTGGCCAGGGAGCTCATCGAACGGCTGTTCCGCCCGCGCATGGAGGAGTATGAAGGCGGGGGAGGCGAACGCGACCACAAGACGATCCTGCAAGAGCTCGCGTCGCAGCAGGCACGGGCCTTGCCCAGCTACGAGGTTGCGGAGCAGGGGCCCGATCACCTGAAGGAATTCACCGCCACCGTGTCGGTCGCCGGCGAGCAGCTCGGCTCCGGCACCGGGCGTACGAAGAAGGAAGCCGAGCAACACGCCGCGCGCGAGGCCTATGAACGGCTGCGGGAGCGCGACGCCGGGGAGACACCCTAGGAGGGACGGATGGAGCTTCCCGAAGTCGAAGTGATGCGCCGCGATCTCGACCGCGATGTGGTCGGCAAGAAGATCAAGAGCGTCGAAGTCAAGGGAACGAAGAACGCGATGCGCGCGATCCGTCGCCACAAGACGCGCAAGGAGTTCACTTCCCGTCTCGCTGGTCACAAGATCGCCAAGGTCGAGCGCCGAGGCAAGTACATCTTGGCGCACCTGGACGGCGGCGATGTGTGGGTCGTGCACTTCGGCATGAGCGGGCGGTTCCAGCGAGGGAACGGCCGCCTGGCGATCGCACCGCATACGCACGTGATTGCCACGTTCCAGCAGGGCGGAGATCTTCGCTTCATCGATCCGCGCACGTTCGGCGAGGTCTTCGTGGTCGCACCCGACGAGATGGGCAAGATCAAGGATCTGCAGCACATCGCGATCGACCCCCTCGATCAGGTGTTCACGTGGCCGGCGTTCCAGTACCTGCTCACCGAGAAGGCGGCCAAGATGAAGCAGCTGATGATGGACCAGAAGTTCATCAGCGGCCTTGGCAACATCTACTCCGACGAGGTGCTGTTTGGGGCGGGGCTACGCTACGACCGGCTGAGCAACACCCTGTCTTCCCAGGAGGTCCGTCGGCTCTACCGCGCGATCCAGGAGGTCTTGCAAGAGGCGATCAAGCTGCGAGGGACCACGCTGGACGACGAGGCCTACCTCGACCTGTTCGGTGAGCCCGGTTCGTATCAAGACGAGCTGAAGGTCTACGGTCGATCGGGCCTGCCGTGTCGTCGGTGCCGAACGCCGGTGCAAAGCGTGAAGATCTCCCAGCGCAATTCGTACTTCTGCCCGCAGTGCCAGAGCTGATCGAGGGGAGCCCGGGATGGGTGCGGGAGGTGGCAACCAATACACGCTGGCGGCGATCGCCACGACCGCGTCGCACAGCGTGCCGACGGACACGGGCGGATGGTCGCTGCAGCATCGGCATCCGGACGGCAGGCACTGGCTCGAGCTCGGTCGGTTCGCGACGAAGCAGCTCGCACAGGAAACCGCCAAGGCCTTCATCGCCGCCGACTATGGCCCGGGCGAAGACTTCCGCGTTCGGAAGGTTCGGTTCCCCTCCGACTGACCCGTGGGGTGATGCTTCGCTCGGCTCGATGCTGGCGCGCGGCGGCGGGTAGCGCGCCGGATCGATCGGATCGAAGCCTAAGGCGCGGTCTCGCGCGTGTTTCGCTCCCCGCCGACGAGGGGTGAAGGCCCCCGTGACCAGCGGGGATAGGGAAGCCGTCCCGGCTTCCCGGCTGGAGAATCACATGCCTGTTAGCATCCGCGCGATGTTCCTCCGATCGATCACGATCCGCGGGTTCAAGTCCTTTGCGGACAAGACGGTTCTCGAATTCGTCCCTGGCGTCTCCGTGATCGTCGGTCCCAACGGCTCGGGCAAGTCCAATCTGGTCGACGCCATCAGCTGGGCCTTGGGCGAGCAGGGTCCACGGGCCCTTCGCGGTGGGCAGATGGCCGACGTGATCTTCGCGGGAACCCCGTCTCGACCGGCCCTCGGCATGGCAGAGGTCAAGCTCGTGATCGACAACGCCGCCGGCCGCATCCCCGTACCCATGACGGAGATCGAGATCAGCCGCACGATCTTTCGAAGCGGCGAGTCGGAGTACCGCATCGGCGGTCAGGTCGTCCGCCTCATGGACGTCCAAGAGCTACTGGCGGAAACCGGCATCGGGCGCGCCCTTCACACGGTGGTCGGGCAGGGACAGCTCGAAGAGGTGTTGCTGGCCCGTCCGGAGGATCGGCGCAAGTACATCGAAGAGGCCGCCGGTATCGCGAAGCATCGCCGGCGAAAGGAACGCGCGGAACGCAAGCTTGCCGGCCTCGACCAAGATCTGCTGCGGCTTGCCGACGTGCTGACCGAGCTTCGACGGCAATTGAAGCCGCTGCAGCAACAGGCGGAGTCCGCGAAGAAGCACGAACAGCTGACCGAACAGGCCGACAAGCTCGCGCGCACCTTGGCGGCGGCTCGCCTGCGCGCCCTGCTCCGCGAGCAGGAACGGCGCAAGGGCGGCTGGGATCAGGGCTTGGAAGAGCGCCGTGAGGCGCGGGAGCGCCTCGATGCGCTCGACGGCGAGGTGCTCGCCGCCGGAGACGCGCGCGCGGAGGCGACCCGGGCGCTCGCGGAGTCCGAACAGGGCTTCCGTGCAACCGCGTTTGACCGCGAGCGCACGGAACAGGCGTTCCGCGCCGCGGTGGATCAAGAAACGGCCGCGCGTCAGGCGCTCGCGAGTCAGGCGACCCGCGCCGCCCGCATGGACACCGTGACTGCCGAGCTCGCCCGCATCGAGGCGAAGCTCGCCGATGTCGTCGTCGAGCTCGAGTCCAAGGAAGCGGAGCTGGACGTGGCCGAGGCCCAGTACCGCGAGGCCGAGGAGCGCCGGCGCCAGGTCGACGAGGAGCGCCGCCAGGTCGGTGAAGAGGCGGCCGGACGTCGCGCCGAGGCCGAGGCCGTCGAGCGGTCGCTCGTCACCGCCGAGCGTGACCACGAGCGTTTGACCATCCAACTGACAGCCGTGCGGGAACGCATCGCCGCCGCGGAGGCCGAGGCGGCGGCGATCGGCCACGACATCGAACAGATGGATGGGCAGACGGCGCCGCTGGCGGAGCGGCGCTCGCAGCTGGACGACGAGCGCCGCAAGCTCGTCGAGCGGATCGAGGAGCTGACCGAGGCGCGCCGCCGGATGCAGGCGCGGAAAGACCTCCTGGATGCGCGCCGCCGCGATATCGAAGAGACGCCTGGCTCGCGCTTCCTGTCCGGGCACAAGAGCCGCTCGGTCGGACTGCTCAAAGATCTGGTTCGTGTCGAAGGCGGTCTTGAGCGTGCGCTCGTCGCTGCGCTGGGGCCGCTGGCCGACGCGGTCGTCTACAGCGATGGCGATCACGCGCTGGCCGACGCTCCCGAGGGCGACGGGGCGATCCTTGCGATCGCGACCGGTGGTCCGGTGCCGCTCGGGCTCCCGGGCGAACAGCAGCTGTTGGCCAAGGTCGAGGCGGAGCCGGCGGTGCGCGGGATCGTGTCGACCCTGCTCCGCGATGTCTACGTGGTCGCCGACGTGGCGACGGCGGCGCGCAAACAGACCGAGCATCCCCAGGCTTCGTTCGTCACGGCCGAGGGAATGCTGGTCGGCCCCGCGGTGATCCATACGGCGAAGGAAGCCGACGTACGGCTACGTGAGATCCGCGCGGAGTTGCA
The DNA here is from genome assembly GCA_031369745.1 of Actinomycetes bacterium. GTDB lineage: Bacteria > Actinomycetota > UBA4738 > UBA4738 > HRBIN12 > AC-51. The sequence goes on along the minus strand of JANMPG010000213.1, from coordinate 4,327 downwards.
GGTGCTCGCCCACGACCTGTCCGCGACGCAGCAGCAGCTGCGCCCCCGCACCGAGCGGCTCGACGAGATCGCGGGCGAGGTCGCCTTCTTGCAAGAGCAGATCGAAGCCGCCGACACCGACATCACCGAGGCGGCCGAACGCCTGAGGATCTCCGAGCGCGAACTGGCGGCGATGCATAAGGAGGAGGAGCTCCTCGCGCAGCGCTCGGCCGCGCTGGCCGAGACGGCGACCGCGTCGCGGGATCGGTTGACGGCGATGGGTCCGATCGCCACTCGAGCGCTGCCGGAACTCCCGTCGATGCCGCCATCGCCGATGCAGGCGCGGGTCAGCGTCGAGACGTTGCGGCGCGAGCGCGCGAACCTCGATCACCGGTTGTCGGAGTTGCGCGAGGAGCGCGACGACCTGACCGCACACGATCCATCGCGGCTCCGCGACGATCTCGCGGCGGCAGAGCTCGCCCGAACCGGAGCCGAAGCGGCGGTCGCGACAGCCGATCTCGCGTTCGCCGCGTCCACGGCGTCGCGCGAGTCGGCTGCGAACGCCGAGCGTGAGGCCGCCGAGCTGGAAGCCGCGGTCAACAAGAGTTGGCGCGATGCGTCGACGACGCTGGATGCGCTGCGTCAGCGCTACGAGGAACAGGACCGGTCCCGCGGCGACATCGAGCGACGCATCGGCGAGGCGCAGCGCTTGCTGCGTGAAGGTTTCCAGGTGGATCCCGCCGGGCTCCTCGACGAGCTGACCGATGCCGACACCGTCGAGTCGATCGAAAAGAAGCAAGAGCTGGTGCAGCGGCGCCTGGCGCTGCTCGGTCGGGTCAACCTGCTCGCGACCGGCGAGCTGGAGTCGATGCAAGAGCGCCACGACTTCATGCAGCGTGAGCTCGACGACGTGCGCAAGGCGAGGCGCGATCTCCTCGAAGTGATCGCGCAGGTCGACCAGCAGATCAGCGAGTCGTTCGCCTCGGCTTACAGCGACGTGGCGATCCAGTTCGAGCGCCTGATCGCCGAGCTCTTCCCGGGGGGTGAGGGTCGCTTGGTGCTGACCGACCCCGCCAACCCCCTGGCGTCCGGCATCGAGATCGAGGCGAGCCCGGGCCGCAAGCGCGTCAAGCGCATCTCATTGCTTTCGGGCGGGGAGCGTTCGCTCACGGCGATGGCCTTCCTGTTCGCGATCTTCACGGCGCGCCCCTCGCCGTTCTACCTGATGGACGAGGTTGAGCCGGCGCTCGACGACGTGAACCTGCACCGTTTCCTGCGACTGATCGAGGGGTTCGGCGCGACGTCGCAGGTGCTGATCGTGACCCACCAGAAGCGCACGATGGAGATCGCCGGCATGCTGTACGGCATCTCGTTGAACAGCGACGGCACGACCAAGGTCGTCGCCCAGCGCACGGAGAACCAGGACAAGGCCGAGGAACAGGCTCGCATCGAGGGCGCTCGCGAGGCCGCGGCCGAGGCGTTCGCGGCGCAGTCCTCTGCAGACGACGAGCCGGTGCTATCGGTGTCCGTCAGCGAAGAGCTGGCGAGCCCTCCGGTAGGCTGACGCCCGCGTGACGGTCCCTTATCTGCTCCTGTTCGTCGCGATCGCGGTCGCGTGCGTGGTCGCGTTCGTCCTCGTGCGCTCTCGCCGCACGAGGGGCTCCCGGGGTCTCGACGTGACCACAGGCGTGGCTGCGTCACCGAGTCGCGACACGCCGGGTGGCTCCGACGGCGGTTTTCGCACCGGCGGTCTCGGGTCCAAGGTGCGCACGCTCCTCGGCGGCGACGCCGGCGACGATGCGTGGCTCGCGCTCGAGACGCTGCTGATCAAGGCGGATGTCGGACCGCGGGCGTCCGCCGACCTCGTGGCTCGGATCCGCGCAGACTTCCGCGCCGGCGCCGGCGCCGGCGCCGGCGCCGACGCTGCGGCGCTGCTGCGCGACGAGATCATCGCGGTGCTCGGTCCCGATCGGCCGATGGATCTTGGTGCCGAGGGCCTGGACGTGATCCTGGTCGTCGGGGTCAACGGGTCGGGCAAGACCACGACGATCGGCAAGCTCGCCGCCATGCTCGGCGCTGAAGGCAAGCAAGTGAGCCTGGCCGCGGCCGACACCTTTCGCGCCGCGGCGGGTGAGCAGCTGGAGGTGTGGGCGCGGCGAGCCGGCGCGCACCTGGTGTCGCAAGACCGCGGCGCCGACCCCGGTGCGGTTGCCTTCGACGCGGTGAGATCGGCGACCGCGCGCGGCGCCGACGTCTTGATCGTCGACACCGCCGGCAGGTTGCATACGAAACAGCCGCTCATGGACGAGCTCACGAAGGTGAAGCGCGTGATCGAGAAGGCCGGGGCCACGGTCGATGAGACTCTGCTCGTGCTCGATGCGCAGACAGGTCAAAACGGCATCGCGCAGGCGCGCGCGTTCACGCAGGCCGTGGAATTGACGGGCGTCGTGTTGACCAAGACCGATGGATCCGCCAAGGGCGGCATCGTGCTGGCCGTGCGCGAGGAGCTGGACCTACCGATCCGATACGTTGGCGTCGGCGAAGGCGCGGGCGATCTGCGTGCGTTTCACGCCGCGGCCTTCGTCGACCGGCTACTGGCGGACTGAGGAGTGACGATGCCGACCCGTATCTTGATCGTCGAAGATCATCCGACCATGCGAGAGGCCATGCGACTCGTGCTGGAGGGTGAGGGGTTCGCCATCGACGAGGCCGCCGATGGGCAAGGCGCCTTGGATCGGATCCGTGCGGCGCCGCCCGATCTGCTGTTCCTGGACATGAACATCCCGGGGACGAGTGGCGCCGACGTGCTGGCGGCCGTCAAGGAGGACCCGTTGACCGCACGCGTTCGCGTGATCGTCGTAACCGCGACCGGCGAGGAAGGCCGTGCCGACGCGCTGCGACTCGGCGCCGACGAGTACTTCACGAAGCCATTCAGTCCGACCGCGCTGCTGCGGACGGTCGAGCGGGTGTTGGCTGCGGACGAGACGCCGGAAGTGTGACGCGGAACGTCGTGCCGCGTTCGGGCGCCGACTGGACCTCGATCCAACCTCCCATCGCCTCGGTCAGCAACTTCGTGATGTAGAGCCCGAGCCCGAATCCCTCGGTGTGCGATCGATGATCACCACGCTGGCGGAACCGTTCGAAGATCATCGCCTGTTCGCCGGCCGGGATGCCGGCGCCGGAGTCGATGACCTCGAAGACCACCGTGCCTTCGGCCGGCGCCGACCATCGCAGGCGCACCGGTTCGCTCGGCGGCGAGAACTTCAGCGCGTTGTGCGTCAGGTTGGTCAGGATCTGGATCAATCGGTCGGCGTCCAGCGTGATCGTAGACGGCGCGCCCGAGACCTCGTCCACCACGATGCGGCTCGCGTCCTCGCCCAGACCGGCGCTGACCTGCGCCAGGAGCGGGCGCACGTCGACATCGACCGGCGAGAGCACGAGCGCGTTACCCTCGACCCTCGACACGACGAGCAGGTCGTCGACCAGGTGGATCAACCGGTCCGTCTGCGTCAACACGATGCCCAGATACTCCTCTCGCTCCGCGGGTGACAGGTCGGCGCCACGGCGAAACAACATGTCCACGAAGCCGCGGATACCGGCCAACGGTGTGCGGAGCTCGTGGCTCGTGATCGCGACGAAGTCCGACTTCATGGCGTCGAGCTCGGTCAATCGCGCGACGGTGGCGGCTTGCTCTGCGCGCAGGCGCGTCGCCTCGAGCACCGCACCCAGCTGATCGGCGATGGTCTGCAGGGCCTCGACGCGCGCGGCGTCCGGTGTGCCGTCGGGAACACGCTCATGGACCGCGCCCACGACGGTGTCGCCCACCCGCATCGGTGCCACGGCGTCGCGCTCGGCCACCACGGTGGTTCCTTCCATCGCGGCCGCGGCCACCGGATCGGCCACCGGCGAGAGCACCTGGCCCAGCAGGTACCCCGGGTCGCCGTGCACCCCCGCGACCGTGAAGGCGATCTCGCCGGCAAGGCCCGCGGTTCGCACCAGGAGGCCGAGTGCCTGACATCCCAGCTCGTGGGCAACGCGCTCGGCCGTGTGACGAAGCGTCTCGGCGAGATGCTCGGGCTGCGCGTCGGCGAGCACCGCGGCATGGAACGCCGACACCTCTCGTTGTGCCTCGGCCGCCTGGGCGGCCGAGGCCTCCGCGCGCCGGGCGGCGGCCTCCGCCTCGAGCGCCTGCGTCTCGGCCTGTGCCGCCGCGCGCTGCAGCGAGGAGGCGAACGACCCGGCGACTGCCCCGATCGCGAACGCCATGCCGGCGCGGAAGAACACCTCCGCGGATCCGGCGGTCACCTGTGCCCGAGCCGCCTCCGCCACGATCTGCTCGCCGAGGAAC
>JANMPG010000193.1:0-2933 GCA_031369745.1 Actinomycetes bacterium | reverse complement strand
GTTACCGATGAACGCAACCGCGGCGATGATCACCACGGCGATGAGCGCAACCATCAGCGCGTACTCCACTGCGGTCGCACCGCCTTCCTCGGCAGCACGCCCCTTCAGGTCGTCCCACCAGGTGGTCACACCTGTGTAGATACGAAGGAACATCCTGTCACCTCCTTCCTCCAAGCCCTTCCCGAGCCCTTGCTAGGGCCCGGGGGCGAGAATGCTACCCCGCCCGCACGAAGAGTAGAAGCAAGGGATGGGCTGCGGGAATCCCGAATCTCACTGATGTTGTCTACGTAATCTTACGTACGTACCCGTAGCCTGCGACTGCGCCTTCGCACTGATAGTAGCCGTTAGCATGCCCGCGTGGGAACCCCGCGCACGTCGGTCATCCGAAGGAACCCCCTCGAGCTTGCGTGGGCATCCCTTACGTTTCTTGTCCCCACGATCGTGGCACTGCTGTCGAAAGTTGGAGCAATCGACCTCGCCTATCACCTGCGAGCCGGGGCAGAGATCCTTGCCGGACACCTCCCGCGCTTCGACACGTACACGTTCACGGTGGCGGGCACTCCCTGGCTTGACCAGCAGTGGGCCGCCCAGGGTGCGTTCACCCTGCTGTATCGGGCGGGGGGTTGGCCGATGCTCGTCGCCGCCCAGGCCCTGTTGGTCGGGCTCACCTTCTTTCTGGTGTATCTGGCGGCCCGACAATCGGGAGCTCGATGCCGGACAGCTGCCCTGCTCACGCTGGGCGGGTTCCTGGTGGCCTCACCCGGGCTAGGCATGCGCCCACAGCTAGTCGCCTTGCCGTTGTTCGCAGCACTTCTTTGGGCAACCGCAGGTCGGAACACACACCCTTCACGACTATGGCTCGCGCCGGTTTTCGCGGCGATGTGCGCGAACGTTCACGGCAGTTTCACCCTGTTCCCGGTCATCGTCGGCCTCGCCTGGCTCGACGATCGCCGGATAGCTCCGACTCAGGCGCGACGAACGCTTGGGATCGCTGTCGCTACGGCTGCCGCGACCCTTCTCAACCCCTTCGGGCTGCGTGTTTGGAGTTATGCCTACGACCTTTCGAGTAACTCGATCATTCGCGAGACGATCAGCGAGTGGGCTCCGCTCACGCTTGGGACTGTCCCAGGGTGGTTCGCCATCGGTTCCGCCTTGGCGATAGTCGTGTACCTGGTCCGCCGTCCACGACCCACGCCGTGGACGGCACTGTTGACCCTTGGCCTTTTCTTCCTGTTGGCCATGTCGGCACAGAGGGCGATCGTGTGGTGGGGCATGGTGGCACCCGTCGTGCTGAGTGCGCTGTTGAAGCCCGAGGAGGTGACGGATCCCGGGAGCGCGCCAGCTGCTCAGCGACCTTCGCGCTCGCCCGCCTTCGTGATCATCGGCGCGCTCGTGGCCGTGATCGTGCTCCTTGCACCGTGGTGGAGAGGCTCTTCCTACGACCGGTTCCTCGGCGCGGCACCTCCGGGGCTCACCGAGGCCGCTCGCACGAACCTGCCCACCGGCACTCGGACGCTCGTGCATCAGCCGTGGGGGTCGTGGTTCGAGTTCGCGCTGCCCGACCTTCCGGTCTTCGTCGACTCGCGCATCGAGATCGTGCCGAAGGAGATCTGGCACGACTACGGCCAGGTCGGTTTCTCGGGCGCTGAGTGGAAGGACGCACTGGATCGCTGGGACGTCGAGGCGATCGTCGCCGCCGAGGATTGGGACCTGTTACCGATCCTCAAGGAGGATCCCGATTGGCGACTGGTCTACGAGGACGACGACGGAGCGCTGTTCGTACGGGCGTAGTTTCGCCCGAGCTACTCCGGTGAGCCGACGGTAACGAGGCCGGAGCGAGCCGCGATCCGCACGGCGGCCAGGCGATTCCCCACGCCGAGCTTCTCGTAGATGCGACCCAGATGCGTGGTGATAGTGCGTTCCCGCACACCCAGGCGGGTCGCGATCTGACGCGCGGTGAGTCCTTCGGCCGCGACCGTCAGCACCTCTCGTTCACGATCCGTCAAACGCACGTCGAGGTCGCGCTGACGATCGATGCCGTCGGCGATCACGCCCACGGTCTCGCCTGGCGGACCGGCGAGCACCATCTCGCGATCGCCCACGCTACGGATCGCGGCAAGGAAATCCTCGGGGTCGATGCTTTTGTCGACGAAGCCATCGGCGCCGACGAAGAGCGCTCGGCTTATCGACGTCGGATCGGCGTTGGCGCCCATCGCCAGGACGGCGTGCGCCGGGTAGCGTTCTCGGATCGAACGGATGAGCCACGGGGCATCGTGCTCGCCGTCGAGGCCGAGGCCGACGAGGACGACGACCCTGGAGCGGCGAACCCTGGCGATCGCAAGCAACGCCTCATCGGACGCATTCGCCTCCGCCAGCACCTCCATGTCGGGACGATCGTCGACGAGCAAGGCGAGCCCGGCGCGCACGACCGGCAAGGGGTCAACGATGATGACCCCTAGTCGTCGTCGGGGGGCCGGGGTGCTCTCGTCTTGCGGGGGGCGTCTACTCATCCGGGGGCTCCATAGGAATCTACTTCGTTCTGCGAACGGACGCGTTGTCCTCAAGCCGTATCGGCAGGGCATCGGGCCTGACTGAGTCGTGCGCCTACCGGAGTTCGATCAGGCCCAGCGAGGCCGCGCGATTGACCGCCTGGAGGCGCGTGCGAACCTCGAGTTTCCGGTACAGCTTGGCCACGTGGGTCTCGACCGTTCGGGGGGAGATGCCGAGGCGACTGCCCATCTGCTGCATCGTGAAACCTTCCGTGAGAAGGCCCAAGATCTCCCGCTCGCGCGGGGTCAGCGACGCTGCGACTTCCGATCCCTCGCGAGCCTGGCGCGCGAAGCGACCGAGCTCCATCACGGCGGTTCGCTCGAGATCAGGCGACACGACTCGCTCGTCGGCGAGCACCCGATCGAGCGTTCGCACGATGTCTC
>JANMPG010000247.1:0-1591 GCA_031369745.1 Actinomycetes bacterium | reverse complement strand
CGCGCTTTGCCACTGATCCGGGGCGAGGCGCAGGTGGAGCCCGCTGCGCTGGCTGATCCAGAGATCGATCTGCGAACCCTCGTGCCTCAATGACCGCTGCTCATCGGCTACCGGCGCCCACCACTCGGGTTCGCCTGATATTGCCGCTCGTCCTAGGTGTCGTCGTGCTGGCTGGGGCGTGCGGCGGCGACGATCGTGCGGCCCCCGGGCCGCTTGTCGCCAACGATCCCAGGAGCTCATACGCGGGCGGTCTGCGGGTCAACGTCGGCGAGATCTACTCGTTCTCGGACGTGTTGCTCCATAACCGCGGGGACGGCCCCCTGCGTATCACCGGCGTTACCCTCGTGTCGCCCCAACACATCGAACTCGTCGGCTCCGCGATCGGTGTGACTCCCGGTTCCAAGTATCCGTCAGGCGCGCGTGGCTTTCCCCCGCCGTATCCGTTTGCTCTCGAGCCGGCGGTGGGCGCCGAGATACCCCCCACCGGCAAGTCGACTCACGAGACGATCCTCATCCTCGGTCTCCGAGCGGACCAGGACGGAATCAGCTCGCTCAGTGGGATCGTAGTGACCTACCAAGACGCGGTCGGTTCGAATCACGAGCTCTTGATCCGTTACGCGGTCTCTCTTTGCGCACCTCGCGCGTACTTCAAGCGTCATCTCAGAGCATGCAAACTGCTGCCCGCTGCCGAATCGCCCTCGGTCTGAGAGCTTCGGGGGAGTAGATGGTTTTCCAGCGGGCATCGACATGACGGTTTCTAGCCCTATGCTCCTGCAGTGCAGTCCTCGCGATACGGCGGTGTGGGCCTCTTCACGGTCGCACTGCTCTTATCTGCTCTGACTGGGTGCACGAGCGAATCTTCCACCCCTACGCTGACCGATGGACCGGCCGCTGACCTTCACGCCGCCATGGGCGCAACGCTCGCAGCGCATAGCTTCCTCGCCGACGAAACGACCACGTTCGATCCGCCCTCGATGGGGGCAACCTCGAGCGCAAACTTCGCGATCCAACAACCCGACCGGGAGCACGTATGGCAGAAGACCGGCGAATCCCTTGAGTCGATCACCATCGGCGGGACTTCCTACTTGAAGGTCGCTGGGTCACCGAGTCGCTTCGAGAAGACCTCATGTCCGGGCACCAACTTCACTCCCTCCGCGGTGTCGTACATCATGATCGTGAGCCAGCAGGCGCGAAACGTCGAGTACGACGGGCAGACCTACGCGTTCGACGTACCCTCCTGGTACGAGGGCAGCACAGGAGAGGCCACGGTCTCTGATGGGCGTCTTGCGAGCCTGACTCTTCATGTCCGGATCCCAACGGAGGACGGTGTCGTTCAATCGACGGCGTTCACGTATTCAGCATTCAATTCCGACCCCAAGATCGAGGCCCCGCCTGCTGATCGTGTAGTGGAGGCACACAATCCCGTTGTGCCCTGCCCGTCCGGGTCCGCATCCGCGAGCGGCAGCTAGGCGCCAGTCAGGTCTATCCCAGGTTGGTTGGGTCCCGAATGTGGCCCCCTGATAGGCTGGGTTTTCCGACCCTTCGAGGAGCTGATACATCGTGGACAGGCCGGAGATCATCCTGGCCCCGG
>JANMPG010000179.1:0-1887 GCA_031369745.1 Actinomycetes bacterium | reverse complement strand
GTACCTGCGGCGTTGACTTTCCACGCCGCGCCGCCGCCACGCGGCTGCGCCATCACGTCGTAGTGGCCCGGCGCACCAGCTGAGTTCTGCTCCCACGCGAAGTAGGCAGCGGACGCCGCGGGGTTGTACGCATCGACGTTGGGCGAGACCTTGATCGGCGTCGGCGCCACGACCGCGAGCGATGGCGCCGCCGACATCGCGATCAGCCCGCATGCCACCAGAAGGGGCACCGCGGATTGAACGAGCCTCTTCATGACGCACCCTCCCGCAGGTGGACGGAACCGTGCGCCGTCGATCATCCGCCTCGTTCCCGCGGAACGCAACTTCTCGACGACATCACACCCGATACGGAAGTTCCCGTATCGGTTATCCGTCGGGCGATCCAGAGCATTTCCCCCGGGGGCGGCACGTCGGGGCTCTGGAAGTCGGGAGGGGCGGCACGCGCGGGTTCATCCCACGAGAGCGCGCACGATGCCCAACCCAGCCGCGATGCCGACGACCCACAACACGTGCACCTTGAATCGCCACATCGCGACGAAGGCGCCGACGGCAACCACCACAGCGAACGGCACGATCGTTGACCACACCGGCACGGGGATCGGGTTGCCGAGGAACTCCACGGCGCGCACTTGCTCGAACAGCGTCCTGATCCCGAGCACGAGCGCGAGGTTCAACACCACGCCAACCACCGCCGCGGTGACGCCGGACAGGGCCGATGCCAGCCGCCGGTTCCCACGGAGCACCTCCACGTACGGGGCGCCGAGAAAGATCCACAGGAAGCACGGCGCGAACGTCGCCCACGTCACCACGAGTGCGCCGAGCGCGCCGGCAACCGCGGGGGACAACGAGCCGGGGTGCTGATACGCGCCGAGGAACCCGACGAACTCGGTGACCATGATCAGCGGGCCTGGTGTCGACTCCGCGAGCCCGAGACCGGTCGCCATCTGGCCCGGCAGCAACCAGCCGTAACCGACCGCGGCCACGTTGATGTAGGCGAGCACCGCGTACGCGCCACCGAACGTGACGAGCGCAGCCTTGGAGAAGAACGTCGCTTGCTGCGACAGCACGTTCGGCGCCCATGACGCGTTGACCACGAGCACCAGCGGCACGATCCACACCACCAACCCGACGAGCAACGCCTTCATCGCCCGGCGAGCGCTGGGCTGCGTGTGCGGCGGCATCGCCGCGTCGTCGCGCAGCGCGACATCGGCGTCGTCGCCTTCGTTCAGCGCAGGCGCCGTGCCGAGCCAGCCGGACGCACCGATGAGCCCGGCCGCCACGATGATCGCCGGGAACGTCACGTGGAACACGAAGATCGCCAGGAACGAGGCTGCCGCCATCCCCATCATGGCGCGCGTACGAAGCGCTTTGGATCCGATGCGGATCACCGCCACCGCGACGATCCCCACGACCGCGGACTGCAAACCGAAGAACAGCCCCTCGACCGCCGGCACGTCGCCGTGCGCCGCATACCCCCACGACAGCCCCCAGATCAAGAAGAAGGCGGGCAGGATGAAGGCGATACCTGCGAGCAGCCCGCCGCGCACCTTGTGCAGCAACCACCCGATGTAGATCGCCAATTGCTGCGCCTCGGGGCCGGGCAGGAGCATGCAGTAGTTGAGCGCGTGCAGGAACCGCCCTTCGGAGATCCAGCGCCGCCGCTCGACGAGTTCCTCGTGCATGACCGAGATCTGTCCCGCCGGTCCGCCGAAGTTGATGAACCCGAGCTTGATCCAGAACCTGGCGGCCTCGTGGAACGAGACGTCGTGCGCGGGGGCTGCGGCAGGCTCTTCGGCATTCACCGGGCAACCCTAGCGGGCGCCCAGGCCGTAGCATCGGTGGATGCGACCCGTGACCTCGCTGATCGACGGGCATCCGGTAGCGGCC
>JANMPG010000168.1:0-10092 GCA_031369745.1 Actinomycetes bacterium | reverse complement strand
GGGCGACGCCCATGGGGTCCGACGATCTCGAGGCGAAGATGGATGTCGGGGTCGATCGTCACGCGACGAGTGCCGTTGTTCACGATCGTGAGGGCCAGGTGAGCGCCACCTCCGTTCGCGCACGTGAGACGGGGCTCGTTCGCGAGACGCGCGGCCGGTGCAGCGGCCGCCGGCCGCATCAACGGGGCCAGGGCGAGCAACGCCACGGTAACGGACAGCAACCGGCGCTTCACGTCGTGGGTTCCCACGGTCAGGAGCCCTCGCCAAACAGCGTGAGCCCGGTGCCCGAGCACACCGTGCCACCCGCGATGCTCCATGGACCATCCGAGAACCGAACGAAGCCGTAGGAAGCGATGACGTCCCCCTGCCTGATGACGATGACACTCGCGTTGTCTTGCTCGGGGTAGCCGGCGAGCCGCACGACGTCGTCGGGCCGCAGCCCGTCGATCGTTCGCCGAGCGACGTCCAGCGGCGGCGGTCCGTCATCCGCTGGTGCCTCGGCGAAGTCGCCGTGGCCCGACATCGCGTTTCCACATGTGGTCTGACCGTCGACGAACATCCCCGACGGATCGACGATCTCGACCTGCTGCTCCGCCGGTGGCTGCCCCGATCCATGCTGGCTGAACGGCCAGCAGCCCATCGCGAGCGCACCCGGCCCATCGGTCAAGGTCCACGTCGAGGTTCCGGGATCTGCGTCGAACCCGCCCACGCTGACGGGCTCGTCGAATTCGTTCATCACGCGCAGATGCACACCGTCGGGTCGCGCTTGCACGATGTCGGCCGACAGCCCGATCGACCCATCTGTGTGGCAGGCCAGTTCGAGTCGGGTGGGGATCTCGGCGGCCGGCGACCACGGGCCGGGCGCCCTGACAACGTTCGTCGTACCGGCTGCGCACGCGCCCACCGGCGCGACCACGAGGATGCCGATGTCGACACGCACACGCATCACCCCTGCGTGGACGGCTGGATCTCGAACGTGGTCTCGGCGTGCGCCGGGGATCCGTCGCCGACCGGTTGGAACCTGCCGCGGATCGTGTAGGTGCCCGGATCGAGCGGCTGACTCTTCACGCAGCCCCACTGGTCCTTGACGCATTCATCGAGATCCCATGTGAAGAGCTTCTTCGTCTCTCCCGGTTCGATGGGGACCTTCACCAACATGTCGCAGTGGGTGCCCGGCGGGATGATGAACGTGCGACCGTGCGCGTCGGTGTAGGAAAGGAAGCAGGCCTGATACATGCCCTGGTAGTTGTAAGTGACGTCTCCGACGTTCTCGATCCTGACGGCCACGCGGTGGCCGACGGGATACGAGTTGTCCAGGACGAACCGGATGTCCGAGCCAGAGACGGGCGATGGGGAAGCACTGGGAGTCGGTGATCGCGTCGAAGACGGGGCACCCTGCGTCGTTGTGCCCGTGCATGCGGCGACCAGGGACATCAAGACCAGGGTCATTGCCACGCGATACCGCATCGTCCATCTCCTTCGCCAGGAGCGCTGCGGCTCAAATCACCGTATGCCCTGGCGCCTCCCGATTGTGACGCCACATCGTCCGAAAGGGTTCCCGTCAACTCCACCCGTGCGACGTCTCGTCGTCCATGCGGCTCCGGGTCCGAGCGGCGCGCGCTACCCTGCCCCACATGCGAATGCCCACGCCCCACCCGCTCGACCCGCTGAACCCTTCTGAACTGGCGGCCGCGGTCGACGCGCTGCGAGCAGCAGGCGATCTCTCCAAAGATTCCAGGCTCATCTCGCTCGAGCTGGTCGAACCCTCCAAGGATGATCTTCACCACTTCGCCGACGGCGACGACGTGCAGGCGCGGCGGGCGTTCGCGGTCCTACTCGACCGGGCGCAGAGCGTGACCAGCGAAGTGGTGGTCTCGATCGCGACGGGCGAGATCGAGACGCGGCGACGGGTCGAGGGCGTGCACCCCGCGATCCACCCGGACGAGGCCGTCGATGCGGAAGCCGTGATCAAGGCCGACCCTTCCTTCCTCGCGGCGCTGCACGCGCGAGGAATCACCGATGTGGAGTCCGTGATGGTCGACATCTGGTCGGCGGGCAACTTCGGCACCGCCGACACGCAGGGCCGCGTCGCCAAGGGTCTGTCGTGGTACCGGCACGGCGCCACGGACAACGGATACGCACGCCCCGTCGAGGGTCTGGTGGCGCTCGTTGACCTGAACGCGATGGCCGTCGTCCGCATCGACGATCACGGCATCATGCCGCTTGCTCCACAGGACGGGAACTACGGCCCCAACGAGGTGGGTCCGCTGCGCGAGGACCTCCGTTCGATCGAGATCGTTCAGCCCGACGGACCGAGCTTCGAGGTCGACGGGTTCGGCGTGCGCTGGCAGAAGTGGCGGCTGCGGATCGGGTTCACACCGCGCGAGGGGCTCGTGCTGCACACGATCGGGTACGAAGACGGCGATCGTGTGCGCCCGATCGTGCACCGGGCGTCGTTCAGCGAGATGGTGATCCCTTACGGCGACCCGAGCCCGACCGTGTTCTTCAAGAACGCCTTCGACATCGGCGAGCACGGCTTGGGGCCGCTCACGGACCCGCTCGAGCTGGGGTGCGATTGCCTCGGCGAGATCCGCTATCTCGACGTGTCGCTCGCGGATTCGCGCGGCGAGGTCACGACGCTGCGCAACGCGATCTGCATCCACGAAGAGGACGACGGTCTCTTGTGGAAACACCTCGATTGGCGCACCGGCCACAGCGAGGTTCGTCGTTCGCGCCGATTGGTGATCTCTTCGATCGCGACGGTCGGCAACTACGAATACGGCTTCTACTGGTACCTGTATCAGGACGGGACGATCCGCTCGGAGGTGAAGCTCACGGGGATCCTGCACACGCGCGGGCTGGCCGAGGGCGAGGACCCGGTGCACGGCACTGTAGTCGCTCCGCTCGTGTCGGCGCCGGTACATCAGCACTTCTTCAACGCGCGGCTCGACATGACCGTCGACGGCGAGCGGAACTCGGTCTATGAGGTGCAGACCGTGGCCGACGAGCCGGGACCGGCGAATCCTTATGGCAACGCGTTCCACGCCGAGGCGCGCCTGTTGCGGACCGAGCTCGAGGCCCGTCGCAGCATCGACCCCTTGCAGGCGCGCTCGTGGCGCGTTGTCAGCGCCGACGTGCGCAACGCCTTGGGGCAACCTGTCGCCTACGACCTGATGCCCGGCGAGAACGTGCAGGTGTTCGCGGCGGCCGACTCGAGCTTCCGCAGGCGGGCCGGCTTCGTCGATCACCATCTATGGGTGACCCCGTTCGATCCGGCCGAGCGCTATGCCGCTGGCGAGTACCCCAACGGCCACCCCGGCGGTGACGGATTGCCCGCGTGGACCGGGGCAGACCGCTCGATCGAAGCGACGGATGTGGTGCTCTGGTACACGTTCGGCGCCCACCACGTTCCCCGGCCTGAAGACTGGCCGGTGATGCCGGTGGTCAAGATCGGTTTCTCGCTTCGCCCGCGAGGATTCTTCGATCGCAGCCCCGCGCTGGACGTCCCACCACCGCCCGGCGAGCACTGCGCGACGTGACCGTAACCCGTCAGGGCGACGACGTCGTGAGGATCAGCTGCGGCCGAGACGTGAGGACCCCTTCTTTCGAGGCGTAGTCGGCGCCATCCGCGTTCGGTGAGGTGACGCGCAGCGTGTACGTCCCATCGCCGTGGATCAACGACGTCAGGTCGACGTCGTAGGTCGTGCCCGCGGCGACTTGGAAGAGCGACGCCGCCGGAGCCCCCGCAGCGGGAGCCGTGTTCCATGTCACGGTGCTCTCCGTCCACAGGTTGGAGGCCGCCACCGTGAAATCACCACCGCGCGGTGAGCTATCGACACAGGTCAGTCGGAGCTTCGCGCTCGTCACGGTGCCCGTGCCGACGCCGCTGACCGTGAACCGGAGCAGGAAGTCCTTCAAGGAACTGCTGTCCACCTCGAGCGAGGTCGCGGCCCCGAAGTTGGTCGTTGGACTGGCGAAGCGCAGCGTCGCATCCGCATCGGGCGCGAACGTCAGCGTTGGTGCGACCGGCACCCCGACGAGCACCGCACTCGACACCAACGAGGCGTTCCACGCCGCGTCGAACGCCTGCACCGTGTAGCTGTGTGCCTGACCCACTACCACCGACGTATCGGAGTAGGTCGTCGTCGTGCTCGTGCCGATCGGGATGCCGTCGCGAAGCACGGCGTAGTTGCGGATCGCCGCGTCATCGACGCTGCCCGTCCATGAGAGGTCGACGCGTCCCGGCACGGCGGTGCCGGCCTGCAGGTTGGTCGGCTGCGACGGTGGGCTGCGATCGGCGAACGCGGCGACGCCCGCGACGATCGAGAACGAGTCCGTGAGCGAACCGTCGCTCTTCACGAAGGTCGCGTCGAGGTGCGAGGCCGTGACCGTGTACTGCATGAACCCGTGCGTCGTGCCATCGAGCGTCACGAAGTACGGCGCCTCCGGGTCGGTGCGACTCACGTTGTAGAGCCCCTTGCCGAACGTCCCTGCGATCACATCCACCGAGCCGGCACCCTTCGGGTAGACACCATCCATGCCGTCGTCAACCACGCACCCCGGCGTGTAGCCGTCGCGTGCGATCACCGGGCAGGTCGCCGGATCGAGCGCGAGCTGCTTGCTGCGCTGGTACGTGTGCTCGTGCCCATGCAAGATCAGATCGACCCGCTTGTCGATCAGCAGGTTCATCAAAGCCGGGTCCGCGCCGCACTGGTAGCTGCCCGCCGTCAAACACGGGAAGTGCATGCCGACGACGATCCACTGGATGCCCGCCGCTCGCGCCGCGTCGATCGTGCTGGCGAGCCAGGTGTAGTGGGGGTTGCCGGCAACGTAGTGGTAGCTCTGGCCGCCGACCGTGAGTTCCGGCGAGATCATGATGAAACGCGCCAACGGAGCGCCCGTCGGATAGTCGAACGAGTACTCGGCGCCGTACACGCTGCCGGGACCCGGCGTGGAACCCAGCTTGTCCGGCAGGCACGCTGCGTGGTTCAGGATCGATCCGTCCGTCGCCCCGTCGGATTCGTGATTCCCGCTCACTACCTCGTAGGGGAACGAGGATCCCTTGATCGGCATGTTCGCGTGGACGTAGTCGCACCACGCCGCGTCGGTCACCGTCTCGTTGTAGTCCAGGTCGCCTAGGGCCAGATAGAACTCGGCCGGCGACGCGTCGAGCGCCGCCAGGCTCGCGGCCGTCGAGACGTTCGCCCCGTGGTCACCCGCGGCGGCGAAAGTGAACGACGTCGGTGGGCTCGGTGTCGTCACCGTGGCGGGGGCAGACGGGTCGGAACGATGGCCGGCCAGATCGAGGGCGACGATCGTGTACGTCACCGTCGAGCCGGCAGGCACCGTCGTGTCCGTGAACCCGGTCGTCGTGGAGGTGCCGATCGTCGAAGCGTCGCGTTGGATCTCATATGACGTGACGCCGACGTCGTCGGTCGATGCCTCCCACGCGAGCCCGACCCGCGTCGGTTCAACGACCGTGGCAACCAACCCGGCCGGTGGCGAGGGTGGCAGCACATCCACCACATTTGCCACGGTCACGCCGACGGCCGCCGCGTTTCCGATGTTGCCGGCCCCATCGTGCGCGGTCGCGGTCAGCTGATGCGATCCGTTCGGCATCGTTGTCGTGTCCCAGGTAACCCCGTACGGCGCCGTCGTATCGGTGCCGATCACCGTGCCGTCGACCGCGACGTCGACCGACGTGACGCCGATGTTGTCGAACGCGTCGACGGCGATCGGTGTCTGGCCGGACACGGTGGCACCGGACACCGGGGCCGTGATCGACGCCGTCGGGTTCGTCGTGTCGGCGGTGGTCGTCGCCGTGACGACCAGCTGCGGTCGCTGCGTCGATGTTCCCTCGCGAGAGGTATACGTCGCTCCATCGTTGGAACTCGATGTGATCCGCACGGAATAGGTGCCGTCTCCGCGGATCAACGACGTCACATCGAAGTCGACCCACGTGTTCAGCGCAGCACCGTTGACAGTGGAGATCGGCAGGAAATCGGCGGGCGGGGCGGTCGCCCACGTGACGGATTCGGTCCAGGTCTGCGAGGACACCGCGTAGACGGTGCCGGCAACGGGGGACGGGTTCGTCACGAACAGCCGGAGCGACGCGTGCGTCACCGCGTCGGCGCCCACGCCGGAAACCACGAAACGCATCAGCGTGTTCTGCACAGGCGAGTTGTCGACCGTGAGCCCCGTCGTCGTGCCGTAGGTTCTCGTGGGCCGATCCGCCCGGATCGTTGCATCGGCGACCGGTGCGGAGGTGATCGAACGCGTGGCTCCAGAAGCGGTACCGATCGTGACAACGGTAGCCACGACAGCGACGACCAAGGCCATCACGGGGAAGCGAACAACGAGCCGCATGGAACCATCCCCTCGTTGTGCGCGCGGCAACCCACATCGGTCGCCTGTCGCCGCACAGTACGTCTGTCGTAGGGGTGGTGCAACCAACCCAGTGAACGGTGTGATCCTGTGCGTCGCCCGTCTAGCCTGCGGGCGAAGGGGTCTTGGCGCCGTTCACCTCGGCGACGGCCGTCGTGGGAGGAGCCGTTTCGAACGTCAGCTGCAGGGTGACGGTATCGCCAGGTGCGAGCGGCTGCGTGAGTCCCAACAACACCACATGTGGCCCGCCGGGGCCCAACTCGACCTCTTCGTCAGGCGGCAGCGCGATGCTGTCCACCGGCCCGAGATCGCCGGCCTGCGAGGCGCCATGGAGCTCGGCGGCGATCGCGCATGTGCAGGACACGCCGGTCAATCGGTCGGTCTGCGCGCCGGCGTTGTGCAACGCGAGCGAGGCTTCCGCCGTGCCCTGGGCTCCGAGCGTCACGCGTGCCGAGAGCACATGCACCTGGGCCGCCGTGCCCGCCAGGTCGGTCGGCAGCGACGCTGTTGTGGCGCCGCCGCACGCGACCAACGCGGAACACGCGGCCACGATCTGGACCCAGCGGCGTCGCCGACGCATCAAGCCGCCGTGCTTCCTCGCGGCACGACCGTCGTGGGCACGACCTCCTCGCACGGTGCGGTTCGAGTGCCGTCGATCAGATCGAGCAACATCTCGGCGGCCCGGCGGCCGAGCTCGGCGTAGTCCCATTCCAGGGTCGTCAGGGGCGGGTTCGTCAGGACGGCGCGACCGGTATCACGCGTGGTTGCGAGCATGAGATCGCCGGGCACCGACATGCCACGTGCGCGCAAGACATCGAGCACCATGACGCCTGCCAGTTCGATCGGTACGAACAGGGCGTCGGGCGTGGGGTCGCCAACGAGCAGGCGCTCGAGCGCTGCCAGGTAGGCGCTCTCGCGATCGCGAACGACGTCCGACATGCCGACGACCTCGAGGAGCTGCGGACGGCCGCCGCGAGCGCACCAGCCTCGATAGGTCTCGGCACAGTCGCGCGTGAACGCGTTGAGCGGGGGAGGGGCGAGCATCGCGACGCGCGACGCGCCGGCGTCGGCGAGGTGATCCAGCAAACGCCCCGTGCCTTCGCGATCATCGGAACGCACCACCGCGTCCGCGGCGCCGTCGGCGGGGTCCGCCGAGATCGTGACGAACGGGACGCCCCGGCGCCGCAGGTCCGGCAGGGCCGGTTCTCCGACGACCGGTTCGATCACGATCACGCCATCCAGCGGCACGCGGTCCCAGATGAACCAATCCGCGCCGGGAGGCGAGACCACCAGCGCTTGGTCGCGCCCGACCGCCACGCGTGTGGCGGCGGCGATCAGTTCGGAGAAGAAGCCGAACTCGGAGAAGTCCACGCGAAGCTCGGGCGGCAGCGAGGGGATCGCCGCGATCAATCCGGTATGGCCGGACACCAGCGACCGTGCTGCCGGGTTCGGCCGGTAGCCGAGCCGATCGGCGACCTCGCGAACGCGCTGGCGGGTATCCGGGTTGAGACGACCCTTGCCGTTGAGTGCGTGGGAAACCGTCGTGACCGACACGCCCGCTTCGCGGGCGACATCGCGGATGCTGACGCGACCCGTCATCAGGGTCCGGAGACTATCGCCGGGTTGCCTCGGGCAACCACATCGCGGGTCGGGCCTAGGCTGCGACCTCGATGCCAAGCAGGGCCTTGGCGCGACTGACCGCTTCCGGTGCGTCTGGTGCGAACCCGTCGGCGCCGATCTCGGTCGCCCACTCCTGGGTCACCGGCGCACCGCCCACCATGACTTTGATCGAGTCGAAGAGGCCTTCCTTCTTCAGCGCCTCGATCACGACACGTTGTTGGGGCACGGTGGTCGTCAGCAGCGCCGACATGCCGAGGATGTCCGGCTTCATCTCGCGCACCGCGTCCAAGATCTTGTCTTTGGGGGTGTCCTTACCGAGATCGGTGACTTCGAAGCCGGCGGTCTTCAGCATCGCACCGACCATGTTCTTGCCGAGGTCGTGCAGATCGCCCTTGACCGTGCACAAGATCACCTTGCCGGTCACGACCTTCTCACCGCCGGCCGCGAGCAGCGCGGGCTCGACGAGGTCGTTGCACATCTTGAACAGCGTCGCCGAGGCGACGACCTCAGGCAGGAATACCTCTCCGCGACTCCACATGGCGCCCAGCGTGAACATCGCCACGGCCATCGCGTCTTGCAGGATGATCACGGGGTCGGCCCCTTCGTCCAACAGCGCCTGGGTGGCCTCGATCCCCTCGTCGCGCTTGGCGCCGATCAGGGACTGACGAAGCTTCTCCATGTGCTCTTCGGACATCTGCTCTCTCCTCGGTTCGGGCCGGGCTTTCGCCTGGCGCGTTTGACTCGTCGTTCAATATACTGCGCCGCAGGTCGCAGCGGTAATCAGGCCGCTTCCGGGTGCTCCTTTTCGAACTGATCCACGATCGCGCGGATCGCGTCGGCGGCGCCGTCGGGCAGCGGGTACGGCGTGTGCGTTTCGATGATCTCCTTGGCACGGGCGATCGCCCTGGTCTTGGAGACCGGACGACCGTTGGCCTCCCAGTCCTCCCAATTGCCGCGGTCGAACATCTTGGACTGCCAGACCTCGCGCATATGGGTCAACGTGTGGTCCTGGTCCAGGAAGTGACCTCCCGGCTTGACCGCGTCGATCACGTCGACCGCGAGCGACTCGGCGTCCCAACCGCGCACGCCCTCGGACATCGAGCAGATCAGATCCCACAACTCCGCGTCCAAGATCAATTGCGCGGGGTTGAACACACGGGCCGCATAGAGCAGACCCGCGCCGCTCGCCATGTCGACGCCACTGATCCAGCTCGCGAAACCCGACAGGCCGTTCTCGGTGCCGCCTTGCCAGTCGCTCGTCTTGGAGCCGGTGGCGAACGTCCCCACCATCGATTTCAAGCCGTAGGAGCGGGCGAGTTGTGCGTTCGCCATCTGGAAGACGAGGTCCTCGGGGCCGCCACAGTTCGCCGCGCCCGACCACAGGTCCATCGTCGTCGCGCAGCTCGCGTAGAACGTGCGTGCGCCCGGCGCGAGCAGCTGGTGCGCGATCACCCCGCCGATGACCTCCGCGTTGGACACGACCAGCGTGCCGCCTCGGGTGATCGGCGAGGTGGCGCCGAGGATCGGCATGACCATGAAGCCGCTGGGCACCCCGTTGCGCGCGAACTCCACGGCCGCGGCGAGCGGGCCACCGTCGTACACCAGTGGCGACACGGAACATTGGAACGCCGACAGGATCGGCTGGTCTTTCAGCGCCTGCTCGCCGCCGACGGCGATCGCCGCCATCTCGGAGGAGGCCCCGGCTTGCTCCGGCGTGACCGCCGTCATCATGACGATGTGCTTGCCGGTGTTGTTCAGGTTCGCCTCGAGGTTGTGCAACGGCTCGGAGGGCACCGGCATCTCCCGGCTGACCGCGGGCTGCCAGATGTAGCCGATCTGCGGCAGCGCGTCACCGATCAACGTGCCCATCGCGACGTCTTCCTTGCGAGAAGCGCGCCGCTGATCGGTGTCGAGGTCCACGACTTCGGCGGCATTGCCGTCGACGCCGAGATACCCGCGCGTGCCATCCAAGATCACGTCGAGCCCGGGCTCGCGCGAGCTGAGCGGCAGGTCGTCGGGCACCTGCGCCAACGCGCCTTCCTGTACGTCCCTGGGGAAGCGCGCGCGGCCGTCTTCTTCGTCGATGAC
>JANMPG010000135.1:0-5764 GCA_031369745.1 Actinomycetes bacterium | reverse complement strand
GGGACTCAAAATCCCGTGAGCTTCGGCTCGTGCGGGTTCGACCCCCGCTCCCGGCACCGTATCTACTCCGAACGCCGGCTCCGGTCGCCGAATGATCCAGGAAAACGACGAGCCGGAAGAATCATCGCGTGACGCGTGACGTTTCCGGACGTTCGAGCGTTCTCTAAGGAAGAGGGGCGTCGTCGAGATTTCCCTCCCGGCGTCCATTCGCCAAAGGCAAACCCGCCGCGAGGCGGGGGCGCAAAGCCCGAGGCCTCGGGAACTCCCGAGGTGGCTCAGCTACCGAGAGGACGAGACATTGACACAACGATCGGCAATCCGTACCTGCGACATCCTGGTGGGAGCGCTCCTCCTGAGTCTCATCGGCCTGCCACCTGCCTTTGCGACATCCTCCCCCACGGTCGGGGCGGCGGCGATCTACCCAGTGGTGCAGGGCTTGAACGCTCCGCTCGGCGACGTCACCGTCACCGAAGCGGTGGCCGGCCAGTTGACCGTCGGTGACGTGATCACGTATCGGTTCACCGACGCTTTGAACGCCTCCACCTTCCATCTCACGTCCGCGCCCGCCGCGGGTGGGACCCACGGGTTGAGCGCCACGGCCGCGATCGCGAGCAGCACCGGAACCCTGCAGGACGAGGTGGTCGTCACCATCCAGACCGCGAGCAGCGGGAACTTCCCCGCCACTCTCACGCTCACCCGGCTGAACGCGAGCATCGAAGCGGGCGCCGCCACCGGGAACGACGTCGTCCGCGTCTTTGACGCATCGGGCATCATCGCCGCCTCCGGTTCCCCGACGACGACCGTTGACGCAAACGCGGTGGGCACGGCCCTTCGAGCCACATTCTCCGCGGTGAGTAAACCGACGGTCTCCGCCACCGGCTTTGACCAAGCGGGTGGCGATCTCACGATTACCGAACCCGGGAAGGTCTTTTTCAAAACGGGCGACGTCATCACCTTCACCATCCGCGACAGCCTGGGGAGCGGCGACACGGTCGGGCTCGCCGGCCCCCCGACCGCGAGCGGTGGCGGGATGCTCGTGAGCGTGGTTGGGCTCTCCGGCGGACCCGTCCAGCCCAACGACACCGGGTTCAAGGTGGTCATCGATCAGCAGGGCCCCTCTAACGGGAGCGCCTCCACGCTCCAGATCAGCAACGTGGTGTTCAACACGGGCCAAGCGCCGGTCGGGCCGCTCACGATCTCCGCGGCAGTCACGACCGGCCTGGCGACCGAGTACCTCTATCCAGGCAGGGTGGTCGACGGCGCTGTCGGCGGGAACACGACGACCACGTCGGCCGGAGTGCCGATCGTCCAGATCGGGGGCTCGGCACAGCCGGCAGCCAATCTCACGATTGTCGAGTCGCCGGGGACCCTCAAGGCCGCGACCACGGTTTCGCTCACGGTTCAAGAGCCCGGCGTCTCCTTCTCCTCAGCTCCGCTCGCCTCAGTTACAGGGGGCAATCTGCAGCTCGCCTCGGCGACCGCCACGCTCGATCCATCAAACACGACGGCTACGTGGACGATCGGTGGCGCGAGCACGACCACGTCCACGATCGTCGTTGGTCCGATCGCCTACGACGTCGCCTCGAGTGGCCCGACCCCGGGCGATACTGTGAGCCTCCTCGCGGCCGGCGGCACCGGGAGCGGCTTCACGAGCCAGACCGTCGGCGATGCCCTCATCGCACCCCTCGCAGCCACGCTCTTCACCCCGGCGAGCGCCCCGTCGACGCCGGACTCGGCGGGCGATGTTACCTACCAGGAAACGGCGGGGATCCAGGCGCCGACCGGGGGCTCGATCGCGCTCCTGAGCCCATACGCAACGCAGATCCTCGCGTACCGGGCCACCTTCCAGGTCGTTCCGACGGCGACGACGGCTCCCGGCAGCGGCCTCGTGCTCGGGGCGGGCGCCGTGAATGTCTCGCCTTTGACGGTCATGACTCCGAACGGGCCGATCGTCGCGCCGGCTGAGACCGTCACCGTCTTCCCGGTCACTGCCGGAAGCACGTCTCCGGCCTCGGTCACGTTCAGCAACATCTCCTACCACCTGGGTGGACTCGTTGCGCCCGGGGCCCTGGTCGGAACAGGGGTCGTGGACTCTGGCGCGAACGGCAGCGGCACGAACGTGGCCGGGAACGACTTCGCGAATGCGGTCAACCCCGTCGGCCTCGGGAGCGGAGGAGGCATCCCCGTTTATCGCCCGGACGCACAGATCAAGCGCTCGACCAGCTCGGCCTTCGTAGGGGACAACGTCTACAACACCACCGGGGCGACGCAAATCGCCTCTGGCAAGCTCGCTCCTGGGAAGAAGCTCACCTTTGTCATCCAGATCCAAAACGACGGAAACAACGCCGACGGCTTCATGCTGAGGGGAACTGGCAACGTGAGCGGCTTCACGGTGCAGTACCTACAAGGCGCATCCGGCACCACCGATATCACCTCGCAGGTGGTCGCCGGCACCTACACGACACTGAGCGTCGCACCTACGTCAACCGCGACGATCCGGCTGGTCGTGAAGGCCAAGGCCACCACCACCGCCGGCACGATCAAGTCCTGGGCGATCCTCGCGACCTCGATCGGTGATCCCACGAAGAAGGACGAAGTGAAGGCCAAGGCCAAGGTGATCTAGTCGCACTACCGCTTAGTGGACTCAGGTCGGTGGGAGCCCTCACGTTTGAAGCGACATCGATGACGCATAGGGAGGGCTCCCGTCGCGGCAGTTGTGGCGTCGTGGTATGCGCTGTTGCGGCCCGAGGTTCGTTGGCTCGGTCGGCTGCCCCAAGGAGCCGTTCGAGCGTGCGCTCGCCCTGCTTGGGGCCAGGCCCAGCCGTCGCCGGCTCACCGGCACCGAAACCGGACAATCGCCTAGCCGGTAACCCGCACCTTCGCTTTCACGGCGTCCTTCTGGGTCGAGGCAGTCACGGATGTGGCGCTCACCAACCACGAACGCGTGACGCCGACGGTTGCGCTCTTCTTCACCGTGATGACCACCTTCAGCGTAAGGGTGGCGCCGGACGCGATGCTCGTGGTCGTGAAGGTCCCGGCGACCACCGACGACGTGACGTCGGTCGAGCCCTGTAGGTATTTGACTGCGAAGCCCGTCTGCGCGCCCTTGCCCTTCACCGTGAACGTGTCGCTCAGGTTGCCGTCGTTCTCGAGCTGGATCGCGAATGCCTTCTTCGTGCCGCGCAGCGCCTTCGTCGTGATGGTTTGGCGCCCGGCCGTCGTGTTGTACGCGTTGTTCCCGACCCACTTCCCCGTGCCGAAGCGGATCGCGCCGTCGGGCTGGTAGTAAGGGTTCGGCGGCGCAACCAGGTATCGGGCAACGGCCGCGTCGTAGCGAGTGCCGTATGCGTCGCCGACGACCACGATGCTGCCGTCGGCCTGCAACACCGTTGCGAACCCGTCGTTGCCGAACGGGCTGATCTGGGTGTAGACGGTCCCGCCGGTGCCGAAGCCGCCGTCGAGGATGCCACCGGTCGTGTAACGCGCCACGCCGAAGTACGAGGAACCGGCGGTTCCGGACACGACTATCATGCCGTCGCCCTGGATGGAAACGCCGTACGCGGTGTCATTGTGGCCGATGTCGGTCGTGGTCGTGCCGCCGCCGCCGAACGAACCGTCCAGCGATCCCGACGTGGAGTAGCGCGCGAGCGCGAAGTCGAGGTCGATCCCGCTGTCCGTCACGCCGGAGGCGACCACCTTGCCACTGCCGTCCAAAGCCATCGATTCGATCTCGTCGTCCGCGGGACCGATCGCGGTCGTCCGCTTACCACTCGCTCCATAGCTCGTGTCGATCGAGCCGTTCGTGTTGTAGCGAACCAGTGCGAAGTCGCGATCCGTGCCGTTGTTCGATCGGCCACCGGCGATGATCTTGCCATCAGCCTGTATCACCATCGCGTTCGCCGCATCGGAGCCCGGGCCGACGTTGGTCTTCACCTTGCCCGAGCTGCCGAACGACGCGTCGAGCGTCCCTGTCGTGGTGTACCGCGCCAGCGCGAACTGGTTGTCCAGACTCACCACCGTTTGCCCTGCAACGGCGATCTTCCCGCTTGCATCGATCGCCATGCCGTTGATTTCGTCATCACTGGAGCCGAACGACGTGGTGCGGATGCCACCGACGCCGAAAGACACATCGAGCGACCCGGTGGTCGTATAGCGGGCAACTGCGAAGTCGTGACTCGTCCCATCGTCGGCGTACCCGGCGACAACGATCTTGCCGCCCGCATCGATCGCGACCGCGTGCGCGTGGTCGGTGAAGGAGCCGAAACTCGTTGTCACGATCCCGCCGCTGCCGAACGTGGCATCGAGTGTGCCGTTGGGGTTGTATCGCACGACGGCCCAATCGTCACCCGACCCCGACGCGGTGTGTCCGACGGCGACGATCTTCTGGTCGGAGGGCTGGATCGCGACGGCCACAAGCACGTCGTCGCCGGATCCCAGTGAAGTCGTGACGGTTCCCGACGAGCCGAAGGTCGGGTCGAGATCACCGGCGGCAGCCAAGGCTGGCGACACAAGCAGCAGCGGGAGCAGGGACCCCACGAGAACCGCAACGGCGAGACGACGCATGACGATCGGCTCCTTTTCGTTTGGGGAAGCGCTTGTCGCGCGCATTGTATGCCACGCAACCCCCGCTCCCGGTACCAGGAACACGATCCTCGTACTTGACGTCGAGCTCAGGCGCTCGAAACGGAGCCGCGGAACGCCACCGCCCGCTCCATGAGACTGTCGCGATCGCCTTTGAGCAGGGGCTCCATGAGCGCCGAGCCTACGATCACCCCGTCGGCGAACGCGCATGCGGCGACCGCATGCTCGGGAGATGCGATCCCGACACCGACGAGCAACGGCACGTCGGTGTGGGGTCGCATGGCCTCGACCACGTCGCGAGCGATCGCCGACAGCTCGGTTCTCGCACCGGTGACGCCGTAGGTCGCGACGCAGTACACGAACCCCCGGGCTGCGGCTCCGATGGCCGCGTACCGCTCGGGGGCACTACCCGGCGCCGCCAGGAGCACCAGATCGATGCCGCGAGCGCTCGCAAGCGCGCCGAGTTCGGCAGACTCATCGACGGGCAGGTCCGGCACGATCAGCCCGGCCACCCCCGCGTCGGCGGCCTCGTCGCAGAAGGCGGCCAGGCCAGGCCGGGTGAGGATGTTCGCGTACGTCATGACCGCGACCGGTACGCCGACGTCGGCCTCGGCGATCATCGCCAACACATCGCGCGGGTGCGTCCCCGCCTCCAACGCCACCCGGGAGGCCTCCTGGACCACGCCGCCATCCATGATCGGGTCCGAGTGCGGGACACCGACTTCGATCGCATCGGCGCCCGCGTCGGCGAGCGAGCGCAGCAGTCCCGCATCGACGCCGGGGAACCCCCCGGTGACGTAGGGGACGAACGCCTTGCCGCCCGCATCGCGCACGGCGCGGAGCGTGGTTTCGAGCGCGCCCACCTAGGTCACGCCCAGGGCGGCGCGCACGGTGTCGAGATCCTTGTCGCCGCGGCCCGACAGGCAGACCAGGATGCGAGACCCTTCGGGCAGCTCGCGGCGAGCCAGCCAACCCACGACGTGAGCTGGATCGAGGGCCGGCAGGATGCCCTCAGTGCGAGCCAGTAGCTGGTAGCCTGCGAGCGCCTCTGCGTCGGTCGCGCTCACGTAGCGCGCGAGCCCGGCATCCTGCAGGTAAGCGTGCTCGGGACCTACTCCCGGATAGTCGAGCCCCGCCGAGATCGAGTGGGTCTCGATCACCTGGCCGTCGGGGTCTTGCAGCA
>JANMPG010000107.1:0-11398 GCA_031369745.1 Actinomycetes bacterium | reverse complement strand
CCTTTTTCGCCGTCGTCGGCACGTTCTTCGCCATCACGCCCGCGCTCGTGTACCTCGTGGCGGGCGTGATGCTGAACAATGGCAACAAGACTCTTTCCGCGGGGTACATCGTCGCCTTCACGACCCTGCAGTCACGGTTGTTCTTCCCGATCGGCTCGATGCTGCAGGTGTCGACCGAGGTCCAGTCCTCGTTGGCGCTGTTTGACCGGATCTTCGAGTACCTCGACCTGCACCACGACATCACGGACGCACCTGACGCCGAAGCGCTCGTCAACACGCGCGGCGCGGTCGAGCTCGATCACGTGCGCTTCCATTACGACGCGTCCGAAGCGCCCGAGGAAGGCCAGATCGATGATCGCGAGTGGACGTTGGACGACGTGACGTTGCGCATCGAGCCGGGACAGTTGGCGGCGCTCGTAGGTCCGAGCGGGGCGGGCAAGACGACGATCACCTATCTCGTACCGCGCATGTACGACGTCGACGAAGGCGCCGTTCGCATCGACGGGCGCGACGTGCGATCCACGACGCTGGACTCGATCGCGGATTCGATCGGCATCGTGACCCAGGAGACCTATCTGTTCCACGACACGATCCGACGCAACCTGCTGTACGGGCGCCCCGACGCCACGCCCGAGCAGCTGGAAGCTGCGGCGCGGGCGGCGAACATCTTCGAACGGATCTCGGACCTGCCCGAGGGTTTCGACACGGTGGTGGGGGAGCGCGGCTACAAGTTGTCCGGCGGGGAGAAGCAGCGCCTCGCGATCGCGCGCGTGATCTTGAAGGACCCGAAGATCTTGATCTTGGACGAGGCGACCTCATCGCTCGACACGACATCGGAACGGCTCGTGCAGGCAGCCCTGGAGCCGTTGATGCACGGTCGCACGACGATCGCGATCGCCCACCGGCTCTCGACGATCTTGGCCGCTGACGTGATCTTCGTGCTGGATCGCGGGCAGATCGTCGAGCAGGGGCGTCACGAGGAGCTGCTGGCGCTGGGCGGGCTGTACGCGCAGCTCTACGAGCAACAGTTCCGCGATCAGACGGAGCCGTCGACGGCGCCGAGTTCCTTGCGGTAGGTCATGAGCACGAACCCGTCGGGCAGCGTTTCGTCCGGCAAGCGCTCATACCCCATCGATGCGTACATCTGCTGGGCGGCCGTCATCAGGCCGGTGGTGTTGAGCGTCATCTCGGTCTTGCCGGCGGCGCGGGCTCGCGACTCCGCCGCGCGCATAAGCGCCCGGCCCGCTCCGCGTGCTCGCGCCGCCGGCAGCACCCCGAGCATGCGGATGTGCGCGCGGCGGGCTTCCAGCGGATCCGCGTCGGCCTCGACCCGGGTGTCGAGCTCGAGCGTGAGACTGCCGACCAGTTGGCCCGCATCGAGGGCGACCAGGATCATGGTTCGCGCGGCACGACCGGGCACGTCGGCGATCTTGCGCAGATATTGCCCGTCCGGGTCGCGGCCGCCCGTATCGAAGAACTCACGGTAGGCGTCGGCGGTGACGCGTCCCGCCAACTCGTGCTCGGCCGCGGTTGCCTCCCGGATCTCCACGACGGGAAGGCTACCTACGTCAACGGCGTTGCGTAACCCGACCGATGGTCAACATCGTTGACCATGCCTGCCGCGCACGGGAAGATGCGGGAGTGACCGACATCACCCGCCTGCTGCTCGAAGCGCGCCGCTCCCTCGCCGGGGAGCTGGACGCCGACCTCCAGGAGCGTGGCTACCCAGACCTGCGTCCGGGGCATGCGGCCCTGTTCTTGACCGTCGATCGCCGTTCCGGGTCGCGGTTGACCGATCTTGCCGAGCACGCGCGGCTGACGAAGCAGGCGATGATGTCGATGGTCGATGACCTCGAGGAACGCGGGTATGTGCGCCGGGTTCCCGACCCGACCGACTCCCGCGCGAAGCTCGTGCGGCTGACCGCGAACGGGCGTCGCGCGGCCGCGGAATGCCGCCGCGCGGTGCAGGCGCTGGAGCAGCGCACGCGCCGCCAGCTCGGCGACCGCAGCTACGACAGCCTGCGCGAATCGCTCGAGCTGCTCTCCGAACCGATCGAGCCCGAGGAGTAGTCCGGCCGCCAGCCGCTAGCATCTGCCTATGCCCCAGGAAGCCACCGGCAAGACCGGAGTGCCGTCGGACGCCCGCATGAAACCACAGCGTCCCCGCGATGAGCTGGGCCGCCCGCTGGACTGGGGCGCCGAGACCCGCATGCACCTGCCCGACTTCGACGCGATGTCCCTGGAAGAAAACGACCGGGCCGCACGGGGATTCCTTGCTGCGCAGAACTACTTCGGGGCGCACGAGGCGTGGGAAACGGCCTGGAAGCAGGCCAAGGGGACCGGCGC
Source organism: Actinomycetes bacterium (assembly GCA_031369745.1). GTDB lineage: Bacteria > Actinomycetota > UBA4738 > UBA4738 > HRBIN12 > AC-51. Next base: position 9,052 of record JANMPG010000107.1, on the reverse strand, counting down.
CGAGGAGCTGTTCAAGGGGCTGTCGCAGCTCGGGGCGGGGTACGTGCATCTGTTGCGCGGCAACGCTCATGGAGCCACCACACTGTTGCGTCGCGGGGCATCGCGCGTCGGAGCCTATCCGGTCGGCACCCGTGGGATCGACACGGTCGCCCTCGCCGAGCGACTCGAATCCGACGCCAGGGCCGTTGAGACCGGAGCGCTCACGCCGGGGCCGCTGGCGGCGCCGCAGCCTCTCGACGTGTAGCCTTGCAGCACCACAGCCGTGCGGGAGAGCCCGTGCGGCGCGCACGCGGAGCGATCATGAGCCTATCTGCCGAGATCGAGTGGAAAGGCCGAACCGGCCCGTTCTCACTGCTGCTCGGGCCTGGAGTCTTCAGCCCCACGGCAACTAGCAGGTCGTTGGCCGATGCGATCGAGATCGAGCCGGGCGACACCGTGATCGATGTCGGGTGCGGCAGCGGGGTGCTCGCGTTCGTGGCGGCCAAGCTTGGCGCCGCCAAGGTCTATGGTGTCGACCTGTCGCAGCGTGCCGTCGAGGCTGCGCGCGAGAACGCGAAGCGGCTTGGCCTGGAGAACGTCTGCGAGTTCCGCCAGGGAGATCTGCTGGAGCCCGTCCGCGACGTGCAGGCGACCGTGCTGATCGGCGACGTGTCGGGGATCCCCGACACCATCGCGGCCGAATCTGGCTGGTTCGACGAGGTCCCCTCGGGCGGGCCGACCGGCGCGGAGCTGCCGACCAAGTTCGTACGCTCGATCGGTGAAACGCTGGTGCGCGGCGGACGGCTCTACCTGCCGACCGGCACGATCCAGCACGAGCAGCCGATCCTGGATGCGGCCCACGAGGTCTTCGGCGACCACATGAAGTCGGTGCTGGAGCGCGAGTTCCCGCTTCCCGAGCTCATCGCGAAGTCCAAGGCCGCCACGCAGATGGTGAAAGACGGCCTCGTCAGTTTCCGGCAGCGCGGCAGCCGTTGGTTGTGGCAGCTGCACATCTGGCGCTGCGACCGCGTCTGAGCGCCGCCTCTCAGTCGCTCGGGCGTAACACCGCCACCGCTTCGACCTCGAAGCCGGCCGCGCGCAGATGATCGGCGCCCCCGCGATCGATCGCAAGGACGATGCGCCGCACGTCGGCCCCGGCCTCCCGAAGCACCTCGGCCGCCCGCGCCACCTGATGACCGGTCGTGCTCACGTCCTCGATCAGGGTGGTGACCGCTCCTGCTGGCACCGTGCCTTCGACCTGGGCTTTCGTGCCGTACTCCTTGGGTCGTTTGCGCACGACGCTCACCGGCAAGCCGGTTTCCAACGAGACGGCGGCGACCAGCAGCATGGCGGCGCCCTCGGGCGCGCCGAGCAGTTCGGTGCCCGGCGCGAGGATGCCGGCCACAGCTTGCGCCACGTCTCGCAGCAGGTCCGCGCGCGTCAGGAAGCGGAACTTGTCGAAGTACACGTTCGAGGTCTTGCCCGACGACAAGACGAACTCTCCGTGCAGCTCAGAGGCCTCGAGCATCCGGCGAACCAGGTCATCGCTCACGGCGCGTGAGCATAATCGGAAGCGAGATGGGCGCGACCGAGGAAGCGATGACGCGAGGCGGCTGGTATGGGGCGCTCGGTCGGCGGCTGTTCTTCATGATGGATCCGGAGCGATCCCACCGCGTTGCGCTCGCCATGCTCGGCCTGCCACTGCCGTGGCGACGGATCGGCCACGCGGCGATCGATCCCTCGCTCGCGACGACCGTTGCGGGCGTTCGATTGGCCAATCCGATCGGGCTCGCAAGTGGGTTCGACAAGGAGTGCGAGCGTTTCGGCCCACTCGGAAAGCTCGGTTTCGGCTACGTGGTCGGGGGCACGATCACCCTCGCCCCTCGACGGGGGAACCCTCGGCCCCGTATCGCACGAGACCCAGGGAGCCGGGCCCTGGTCAATGCCATGGGTCTGCCGAACCCCGGCGCGCACGCGGTGGCCGCCTCCCTCGCCAAAGGGGCACGCACGACATCTCGCTGGGTTTCCCTGGCCGACGAGGAGGTCGCCGACGCCTGCGTCGCGTTGGACCTGGTGGCCCCCTACGCCGATGCGATCGAGCTGAACGCGAGCTCTCCCAACGCTGGATGGACCCATCGAGCGGATCATGTCGGGGGGCTGGTCGCCGCGCTGCGCTCGCGCTGCGATGTGCCGGTGTTCGTGAAGGTGCCGCCGTTCGCGACCGACGGGGAGCGCGCCGGTGTGCTCGCCATCGTCGCCGCCGCGCAGCAGGCCGGCGTGTCGGGCCTCACGTGCGCGAACACGGTTCCCGTGTCGGACGAGCGCATGAGGACCGGGCGAGGTGGCCGATCGGGAGGGCCGCTGACGGCACAGACGCCGCTGATCGTCGCGGCGGTCCGCGACGCCACGCGGGGCGAGCTGCCGATCAACGCGTGCGGGGGCATCTTCACCCCCGCGCACGCACGGGCCTGCTTGGATGCGGGGGCCGCCACCGTGCAGGTGTACACGGGCCTGATCTACGAAGGGCCGGCGATCGCCGGTCGACTGGCCGCCGGCCTGCTCGCGAGCGCCTAGCTTGCCCCGGCGCCACGATCGGTCCAACGCACTCTCAAGATGCGCTGCAGTGCGCGGTGTTGCAGGGACGACCGGGCACCGTCAAACTGTGTCGGCATCCCGCCGCCTTCCCGAAGGAGAGCCTTGGTCGACGATGTTCCCATAGAACCGTCTTTGTCGGCGTCTAGCGACGGCGTGGCGGTTCGCCTCGAAGGTGTGGTCAAACGCTTCGGCGACGTTGTTGCGGTCGCTGGGGTCGACCTCGAGGTGCGCGAGGGTGAGTTCTTCTCGATGCTCGGGCCGTCGGGTTCGGGCAAGACGACCTGTCTTCGGATGATCGCGGGCTTTGAGCATCCCGATGAGGGAAGGATCGTGCTCGGCGGAGCGGACGTGTCCCGCCTCGCGCCGTACGCGCGCAACGTCAACACGGTGTTTCAGGACTATGCGCTGTTCCCGCACATGAACGTGCGCGACAACGTCGGATACGGGCTGCGGATCAGAAAGGTGCCCAAGCCGCAGCGAGCCGACCTGGTGACCCAGGCGCTCGACATGGTGCGGCTCGCCGAGTTCGGGGATCGCAAGCCCGGGCAGTTGTCGGGGGGCCAGCGCCAGCGGGTCGCGCTCGCCCGAGCGCTCATCCTGCGCCCGAAGGTGCTCCTGCTCGACGAGCCCCTCGGGGCGCTCGACCTGAAGCTCCGACAGGAGATGCAGATCGAGCTGAAGGAGATCCAGCAAGAGGTTGGATTGACCTTCATCTACGTCACGCACGACCAGGACGAGGCGCTCACGATGAGCGATCGCATGGCGGTGTTCAGTCACGGCCGGATCGAGCAGGTCGGCACGCCCGCGGAGGTCTATGAGCGCCCCGCGACGGGTTTCGTGGCCGGCTTCGTCGGCGTGTCCAATGTGCTGGAGGGTCAGGTGGCGGCCGAGATCGCGGGCAGCCCCCAGGCGTTCACCGTTCGGCCGGAGAAGATCGCCATGGTCGACCCGGAAGAAAGCCCACATCCGGACGACTGCACCGCAACCGGGCACGTGCGGGAAGTCGTATACCTGGGTGCGGTCACCCGCTACATCGTGTCGCTCGATCTCGGCGGCACGCTCGTGGTATTGCAGCAGAACCTCACCACGAGTTCGATGGAAGCCCTGCAGGTGCGGGGCAAGGCGGTCAGACTCGTGTGGCGAGCGAGCAGTAATCGACATGTGGAAGCGCCGGCCGGCGCGGACGACAGGTCTTTGGACCAGGAGGAGGAAGCAGGATGAGGGGAGTTTCGAGATGGATCGCGTTGCTCGGCGTACTCGGTTTGGTAGCCGCCGCGTGCAATAGCGACAGCAGCACGGCACCGTCTGGCGGGGGGTCGAGCGCGTCGGCGGTCAGTTCGATCGGCCCGACGGAAGGCGACCTGAACCTGATCGCCTGGGTCGGCTACACGGAAGACGGCACGACGCAGGGATACGAGAACTACGACTGGGTCACGCCGTTCGAGGCGCAGACCGACTGCAAGGTCAGCGTGAAGTACGCGGACAGCTCCGACGAGATGTACAACCTGATGACGTCGCAGGCCGGGCAGTGGGACGGCGTGTCGGCATCCGGCGACTCGTCGAACCGACTGATCGCGTCCGGCGCCGTGTCGGCGATCGACCCGGCCCTGTTCCCGGACTTCAGCAACGTCATCGCGCCGCTGCAGCCCACGACGGGCACGGACAACAGTCACTATGTCGTCGACGGCAACGTGTACGGCGTGCCGTACATGTATGGGCCGAACTTCCTGATGTACAACTCGAAGGTGGTCAAGCCTGCGCCAACCAGCTGGGACGTCGTGTTCGAAACGCAGCTGAATGGTGCTGCCAACCCATACGCGAGCAAGATCACGGCCTACGACTTCCCGATCTACATCGCGGACGCGGCCCTGTACCTGATGACACACAAGCCCGAGTTGGGCATCACCGACCCGTATTCGCTCACCGAAGACCAGCTCAACGCGGCAGTGGAGCTGCTGACGGGGCAGGCCACCATGGTGGACAAGTATTGGGCGCTGTACACGACCGAGATCGACGGCTTCGTGAACGAGAGCATGGTCGCCGGCACGGCATGGCCGGTCAACCTGAGTTTCGTCGAGCTCGACAAGCCCGAGGTGAAGGCGGCCGAGCCCACAGAGGGCATGACCGGCTGGGCCGACACGTGGATGCTGTCGAGCAGCGCGCCGCACCCGAACTGCATGCTGGAGTGGATGAAATGGTCGATGAAGGCGGACGTGCAGGCTGAGGTCGCCGAGTACTACGGCGCAGCGGCCAGCAACACGGAAGCGTGTCCGATCCTCCGCGACTCGTTGGACAAGCAGTTCGACTTCGGGTACGCGGTGGATACGGTTCGGTACGGCTACTGCGGGGACGCGAAGTTCCTGGACGCTCTGTGGTTGTGGCGCACGCCGCAATCGCCGACGGACTACTCCCTGTGGACGCAGAAGTGGCTCGAGGTTCGAGCCTCCTAACGGCGATGGGGTGGGGGCGCGAAGCGGCCCCACCCCTCACCACCACTCGCCATGAGCCAAGAGACGATCGGTAGCGGCTCATCGCGAACCGGTCTCACGCGCCGGGCCTCGGGGTATCTCAACGTGCATCCGAAGGTTCGGCTCGCCCTGACACTCGGCATCCCGCTCCTGTGGATCGGGGTGATCTACCTCGGCTCGCTCGGGCTGCTGTTCGTCAACGGTTTCTGGCGCGTGGACGTGCTGACGTCCCGGATCACGCACGATTGGGGGCTGCAGAACTTCCACACGTTGTGGACGTCCAAGGTGTATCGAACGGTCACGATACGCACGGCGGGTCTCGCGACGGCTGTGGCGATCACCGACGTGCTGCTCGCCTTCCCGCTGGCGTACTACGCCGCGCGGATCGCCCGACCGAAGGTGCGGGCAGCGATCTTGGTGGCGGTCGTGTTACCACTGTGGTCTTCATACTTGGTGAAGTCCTACGCGTGGGTCACCATGACGTCGCCCAACGGTTTGATCGACTCGCTCTCGCGAGCGCTCGGGTTTCCGTCGCTGCATATCGGCACGACGCAGTGGGCGATGTGGCTCGCGTACGCGTACCTGTGGTTACCGTTCGTCGTGCTGCCCGTGTACGCCGCTTTGGAACGGATCCCGGAGTCCTACCTCGAGGCGTCGAGCGATCTGGGCGGCAGGTCGTGGATGACGTTTCGTCGTGTGGTGTGGCCGATGGCGATCCCGGGCGTCGTGGCCGGCTCGATCTTCGCGTTCTCCCTGACGTTGGGCGACTACATCTTGCCCATCATCCTGGGCAACACCAAGCTGATCGGCAACGTGATCTACGACAACGTCGGTGTGGCGAACAATCTGCCGCTCGCAGCCGCGTTCGCGCTGGTGCCCGTCGCCGTCATCGGCGTGTATCTGTTCCTCGCGAGGCGCCTCGGCGCGTTCGAGGCGCTGTGATGCGCTACCGAGGCGGGGCGATCGCGATCCGCCTGGCGTCGGGGTTCGTCCTGGCCTTCCTGTACATCCCGCTCGCGGTGGTGTTCCTCTATGCCTTCAACGGCAGCGTGGCGCAGGGATGGCCACCGAAGGACTTCACGACGAAATGGTTCTCGCTCGCGTGGTCTGACCCCACTATGCGGGAGGCGCTGGCGAACTCGGTCAAGATCGGGCTGGCGGCGTCGTTCGTTGCCGTCGTGCTCGGCTCGCTCGCGGCGTTCGCCATGCATCGCTTCCGGTTCTTCGGACGCGAGACCGTGTCGTTCGCCCTCGTCTTGCCGATCGCCCTGCCGGGCATCGTCACGGGTATGGCGCTGCGCTCGGCGATGAGCACGACCGGCGTCACATTCTCGATCTGGACGATCATGATCGGCCACGCCACGTTCTGTGTCGTCGTGGTGTTCAACAACGTCATCGCCCGCCTTCGGCGCACGTCGGGTTCGATCGTGGAGGCGTCGATGGATCTCGGTGCCGATGGGTGGCAGACTTTCCGCTTCGTCACGCTGCCGTCGATCTCGACCGCGCTCGTGGCCGGTGCCCTCTTGGCGTTCGCGCTGTCGTTCGACGAGATCATCGTGACGAACTTCCTGTCCGGCGCCGAGACGACGTTGCCGAAGTGGATCTTCAACGCGATCCGGCTACCCCACAATCGACCCGTCGCCAACGCGGTGGCGTTGATCGTCATCTTGTTGTCGGTGATCCCGGTCTACCTGGCGCAGCGCCTCGCCAACCAGGGCGAGGTCGACCGCACGCCGACCGTTCGCTAGGCGAGAGACCTACAGGTACTGACCCGGGCGACTCGGGTCCGGTTGCGCACCGGCCTGCCCGTCGGGAACGGGGTTTTGGGCGAGCAGACCCCGGCGTTGCAGCTCCTGGAACTGCGCCTGGGCGGCCGCCTGCTGTGCGAACATCGCCGCCTGGATCCCGTGGAACAGTCCCTCGAGCCAGCCGACCAGCTGGGCTTGGGCGACGCGCAGTTCCGGCTCGGTCGGCACGCCGTCCATCGGCGGTGCGAGTTGCCCGAGTTCGTCGCGAAGATCGGGGGACAGCACCTCCGAGAGTTCGCCGACCGCCCGCCCGTAGATGTCGGCCAGGCGTTTGCGTCCGGGCTCGTCCAGGGTGGTCTGACGGGTCTGCTCCAGCAGCTCGCGCACCATGCTCGCGATACGCAGCAGCTTCGCGGGCTGGGTGATCGCCTCTTCCGCCTGTTGGATCGAGGTGGGGTCGGGGTCCACCGGAACCGCCTGAACGACGTCGGCGTTCGGCAGCGGGGTCGGCTCGTCGCTCATGACGGTCAACCTAGCACCGTGGCGCTCAAGCGCCCGTGGCGAGTCCACGCAGGAACAACGCCTCTGCGTACGCCATGCGGGCGACCTCGCCGAGATCCACACTCTCGTTGCGGGAGTGGTAGTTCGACAGGTGATCGGCGGCGCCCCAGATCAACACCTGGATCCCCGGGAACGTCTCGGCGAGCATCGGCACGAGCGGGATCGAGCCGCCCGAGCCCATCTCCAGCACCTCGTGGTCGAACGCGGTGCGCAGCGCCGCTCGGGCGGCGCCGAAGGCGGGTGTCGACGTGTCGACCAGGTAGCCCCGGCCGGGCTCGTCTGCGATCGTCACCGTCGCGTGCACACCCCAGGGGGCCGCGTCGCGCAGATGCTGGGCGACCTTGTCCGCGGCGGCGGCGTAGTCCTCACCGGGGGCCATGCGAAGACCGACGACGGCGCTCGCGGTCGGCACGATCTGGTTCGCGACCTCGTCGAGCTGGGGGGCCTCGAAGGCCAGGATGTTGATCGAGGCTTTCGACAGCGTGCGGTCCGCGATCGAACCCGACCCGAACAAGCGAACCCCGGACAGCACCCCCGCCTCCTCGCGGAACTCTTGTTCGGTGACGTCCGTGCCGGCCCACGCGAACGCGTGCAAGCCCTCGACGGCGAGCTCGCCCTCGTCGGTGTGCAGCGAGGCCAGCATGCGCGACAGCGACATCACCGCATCGGGCAGCGGGCCGCCGAACGAGCCGGAGTGGACCGCCAAGGGCAGCACGTCGACGCGCACGGTGATCGACGCCGCGCCGCGGATGCTGGTGCCGATCGTCGGCTCGCCGGTACGGGCGTTGCCGCCGTCGGCCACGACGGCGACGTCGGCGCGCAGCAGGTCGGCATGACCCCGCACCAGGTCGGGAAGGTGCTCCGTGGAGCACTCCTCTTCGCCCTCGATGACAACCTTGATCGTCACCGGCGGCGGGCCATCGGCCAACAGCGCCCGGATCGCCGCCGCGTGGATCGCGATGCCGCACTTGTCGTCGGCGGTGCCCCGGCCGTACATCCGTCCGTTGCGCACCTGCGGCTCGAACGGCGGCGTGTCCCACAGGTCGGCGTCCGCCGCCGGCTGCACATCGTGATGGGCGTACAACAGCACGGTCGGGGCACCGGCCGGTCCGTCGATCTGGCCGAACACCGCCGGCTGACCGCCCTTGAGGTCCAGGAGTCGCACATCGCTCAGACCGGCGGAGCGGAGCAACTCGGCAGTCAGCGCAGCGCTGGCGTGAACATGGGCATGGTCGTAGCCGTCGTAGCCGACCGAGGGGATCGCCACCAGCCGTGCGAGCTCATCGGTGATACGCGGCAGGTCTTCGTCGATACGCGAGCGCAGTGCGTCGGTGTCCATGGCGCCGGAGCCTATCGCGGTCACGACGCAGTCACGAGGTCTACGGCGAGAGACGTTCCACGAGCCACCTCGACCCTTCGCGGGAGTACCGGAAGCGGTCGTGCAGCCGGAACTGACGGCCCTGCCAGAACTCGACCTGGTCGGGGGCAAGCAGGTAGCCGCCCCAAAATGGCGGCCGAGGCACGTCCTGGTCCTCGAAGCGCTCGGTGGTGCCGGCGAGCCGCCGCTCGAGCTCGGCGCGGTCCAGGAGCGGCGCGCTTTGGTGACTCGCCCACGCACCGATCTGGGCTTCGCGCGGTCGTGTGGCGAAGTAGGCGTCGGAGGCTTCGGCCGGTAACTGCGCCACGCGCCCGCGTACGCAC